>JADGDW010000139.1 GCA_016744725.1 Candidatus Albibeggiatoa sp. nov. BB20
ACGTTTCGAACACTGGGATATTCAACGGTGAGAATTTCTTGAACCGTACTGCCTGTTCAGATATAGTTAATTCTATCTTGAGCGGGACTGGCAGTCCTGAAATACTTTAAATATCAAATAGTTTTAAAACCTAGGACTGCCAGTCCTGTATCATCTTAAAATAAAATGACTATAGCGACCAGCTTATGAGGCAACTCATGAAACAGTGATTTTAGCGTAACATCATGTTTCATGAGTCATCCCATCCAAAGTCTTAAAGCCCAACACCTGCTTGTTGCATGGCTTTATCAACTGTAGCGCGATGTTCTTCACTCAAAGCTAATAATGGTAAACGAATGCCTTCGCCCATCAAGCCTAATTTGTGTACCGCGTATTTCACAGGGATGGGGTTGGATTCAACAAATAAGTTTTTATGCAAACCCATCAATTGTTGATTCAATTCCTCAGCTTCTGCTTTGCGACCTGCTAAGCCATGTGCAATCATCTCGTGCATCATTTTCGGTGCGACATTGGCAGTCACAGAAATCGTGCCTTTACCGCCTGCATACACGACATCGAGTGCCGTCGCATCATCACCACTGAGAATCACAAACTCATCACTAGCAAAACAAGTTAAATCTTTGATTCGCTGTGTATCAGTCCAAGCCTCTTTGATACCAACAATATTTTTAATCGTAGAAAGACGTTTCACGGTCTCTGGTAACATATCACACGCGGTACGTCCGGGGACATTGTATAAAATCACAGGAATATCAAGTGCTTCAGCAATAATTTTATAATGCTGATATAAGCCTTCTTGGGTTGGTTTGTTGTAGTAAGGCGTTACGAGTAAGCACGCATCTACACCATCGGCTTGTGCTGTCTTACTTAATTCAATCGCCTCAGCAGTTGAGTTTGAACCCGTTCCTGCAATCACAGGTACCCGTTTATTCGCAAACTCCACGACCTTGCGTATTACCTCACCATGCTCTGTATGGTTTAAAGTTGCAGATTCACCCGTTGTGCCTACTGCAACTATGGCATCTGTTTGGTTTTCAATGTGAAATTCAACCAGACGGCGCAAGTCATTATAATCAACTTGACCATCATCTGTCATGGGTGTAACAAGTGCTACAATACTGCCCTGAAACATTGAATTAGACTCCAGCTTTTACAAGTAACCAATTATGATACGTCGCTCATTGTGGAATGACAAGCTATACTTTTCCAGTTTCTAGCTCATCTAAACGCTGCATAAGATGTAGGGCTAATTTAACAAAATCAGCTTCAGTTAAAATGCCAATAAGACGACTATCTTGAAGAACAGGCAAACAGCCATGCTTTTGTTCTAACATGAATTTAGCAGCTTCTAATAAATTGGAATCTGCATACGCAATCGTAATATCCGTTATCATGATTTCGCCCAGAGGGATCGCAGACTCTAATTCATCACGGGTATCATTATCAATTTCAGCTAAAGCAGAGACTGAAACTTCTAAAATATCATGCTTAGTCACTAAACCAACAAACTCACCATCCTTATCTACAATGGGAATATGACGAATTCGATTATTTAACATCGCCTCTCTGGCTTCATGTACTGTGTCTGTTAATGTTAGAGTGAAAAGTTGTTCACTCATTAAATCCTGTACAGTTATCATGCTTATATTCCCTCTTGTTAACAATGATCAATTATCAGTGAACGGTACATAATTATCAATGAACAATTATTTATCTTTTCTTAAGAGAGGCTTTCACCCCGTTTGTATTGAGATTATGCGGGATCACAACTCGCTATATAATCGGAAAGAACTGCAGCTAGTATCTGTTTAAGTTCTTAAACCAGTAATCTCTTTAATTATTATTTGTAACCATATTGTAATTCAACAAGTTGACAAAATATCAAATGAATATTTAGCTAATAATAGCCTTGTCATAACAATATAAGTAATTGATTTTAAATAAAACATTTTTAATAAAATTAATGGATTACATTATTTTCCAAAAAGATTGGCTAAGGGTTTGGATAAGCCAAAGTATTTTAAATGGGTTATTCTGCTGCTATTTGTTCTAAAAAATAATAGAGAATGGGTTTAAATTAGAACCCAAAAATGCTAAAAACTTAAAATGACCGAGCTTTCTGTATTAAAATATTGCAAATGCTCAATGAATCGTTAGAATCGTGTCATAGAAACACGTCAAAGTGAGAAAAATTTTGAAACTGTTTAAATTTAAACGCAAAATTGCCTATCAATTCACTTTCTACGTGATGCTTGTCAGCTTTTTGATAACATTACTTACAACTTCCATTCAACTTGGGATGGAATATAGAATCGATATAAAAAATCTTGAAAAGTGGATAGAGTACGTTGAAAAAAATTACTTAGATAATATAAGTACACATCTGATGCTTGGTGAAAATGAGGAGGTCGACTTGTTTTTGCGTGACATAGCCAGTCTTTCAGATATGCAGCATGTTTATATTACTGATTTAAAAGGAAATATTCTTTTAGAATACGGCGATGCAAAACAGGATTATCTACTGTTACAACATAAGTTTGAATTGATCCATAAGAAAGATAATTTTAAAGTTTTTGTAGGCCAATTGCACCTTGTTGCAACCACTGAGAATATTTACGGACGTTTAATGAATCGAGCCGTTGTGGCTTTGATTGCCAATGCGGCGGCTATTTTTCTCGTTGCCATTTTTATTTTGTGGGGCTTCCATAAAATGGTAGCGCGACACTTAAATAAAATTGCCCAATATACTGAGCAGCTAGACCCTGACAGCTTAGACTATGTCTTAAACCTAGATCGGAACTCGCAGCCTGATGAAGCAGCTGATGAGTTAGAACATGTGATTATCGCGATTAATACCATGCGAATTAACTTACAACGTTCGTATAAAGGGATGTGTGATAGCGAGCAAGATAATCGTAATTTATTAAAAGCCACGCTGGTTGGTCTTTCTTTGTGGAAGCTTGATAATGGGTGTTTTGTGACTGTAAACCCTGCATTTGCTCGGATTATTGGCTATCCCGTGACTGAAGTACATCGGCTTAATTATTGGGATATTGTGATTGAGGATGATATTGAGCTTGCAAAATTTGAATTTAAACAATTAGATGTTGGCAGCCAATATGGACCTGTTGAGAAAATTTATCAGCATAAAGATGGCTATACCGTGCCTGTACGAATTTCAGCTTTAATTATTGAACGTGATAATGAGCTATACGCATGGTCTAATATTGAAAATATCACGGCTCAAAAGCGGGTTGCTGAGGAATTAAAATCGGCCAAACATAAAGCAGAAGAAGCCAATTTAGCCAAAAGCCAATTTTTAGCCAATATGAGCCATGAGCTGCGTACACCAATGAATGCAATTATTGGTTACAGTGAAATGCTGGAAGAAGAATTACGTGATGTGACACTAGAGCTGGATTTAGTCCCTGATGTGAAAAGCATCCATGCAGCAGCGAAGCATCTATTGGGCTTAATCAACGATATTTTAGATATATCGAAGATTGAAGCAGGCAAAATGGATTTATATGTCGAAACCTTTAACCTCAATGCCATGATTGACAATATTGTGACCACTATCCAGCCGTTGATAGAAAATAAAGCCAATACATTAAACGTGATACGGGGCGATTCTTTGGGTGAAATGCACTCAGATTTAACCAAAACTCGACAAATCCTATTAAATTTATTAAGTAATGCGTCTAAATTTACCGAACAAGGCCATGTCACCTTAGATGTGCAGAGTTTTCAACGGGGTGAACATCATTGGATGCGGTTTAGAGTGTCAGATGATGGTATTGGTATGACGACTGAGCAGCAAGAGAAATTATTCCAAAGCTTTACTCAAGCCGATGCGTCAACCACGCGAAAATATGGCGGTACGGGCTTAGGTTTAGCGATTACAAAACATTTTTCTCACATGATGCACGGTACAATCAGCGTAGAAAGTGAATTTGGCAAAGGTAGTACCTTTACAGTGCAATTGCCTGCTGAGATTACACCGCAAGAATTGGGTAGCGATGAGAAAGAGGCATTACCCGCATCAGGTGGATTATCGATGCCAGCAGAAGGAGGTATTGTCTTAGTTATTGATGATGATACCGCTGCCCGAACATTATTAAAAACCTATTTAAGTAAGATTGGTTATCAAGTTGCGGTCGCGTCAAATGGTCAAGAAGGTCTGAAATTAGCTCGAAAATTACGTCCGAATGCAATTACTTTGGATGTGATGATGCCGGGAATGGATGGCTGGGAAGTATTAAACCGCTTGAAGCAAGACCCTGATTTAGCTCACATTCCTGTTATTATGTTGACCTTGGTTGAAGATAAAGACATTGGATACTCATTGGGTGCTGCTGAATATTTGACTAAACCGATTAGTCGCGATCAATTAACCGCTGTGTTGCGTAAATATCGTGCAGAAAGACCTCCATTTAGCGTCATGGTTGCAGAAGATGATGAGCGTACCCGTGAACTGGTGACTCGAATGTTGAATAAAGCGGGTTGGCAGGTAATTGAAGCAGATAATGGTGAAATGGCTTTACGCTGTTTAGATAAATATCAGCCTGATCTAATTCTATTAGACTTGATGATGCCTGAAATGGATGGGTTTGAATTTATTGCAAATTTACGCAAACACCAAAAATGGCGACAGATTCCTGTTGTAGTCTTAACCGCAAAAGATATTACGATTGAGGATCGCGTGTGGTTGAATAATCGAGTTGATACCGTTTTCCAAAAAGGCGCGTATCACCGCGATGAATTATTACGCCATGTTCGTGAATTATTAGCAAAAACAACGCATAAGAAGACACTTTAAATTTGACTAGGACTGGAATTCTCTGAGAACGACCAGTCCTAAAAATCCACTAACCCATCACATTATCCACTCTTGGGCGAGTTAATATTGGGGTATAAACAAATACAAATCCTAAAAAGGCAATAATCCACAAAATCTGAGCGCTGATAATCCAGTAAAAATATAGTTCCCAGATGAGTAATGGCATCAGTACCCGCAATATTGCGCTGGCAAATAGAATCAGAAATAAATAATGTAGAATTACGGGTGGTTGTTGCAAATTACGCCCCGTATGTCCCAATGCAACCCGCGCCATCATACTCAAAGTCATTAAACCAACGCCACCAATAGCAAACAGGTGAACGGCTAAGAGTGGAAACCAGCCAAAATAAAAACTGAGTGCGTAGAGTAAAAAGCCAAATGTTATCGTGGCATAGGAAATATAAAGACTCCAAAGCAATGATTTTTTCCAAATCCCCACCGTGTACCAACCCCACAAACGGATACTATGTAAAACGAATACAAGTAGAGCCAGAGTTGCAGCATAGTCAACAAATTGGGTAAATGTTGCAAGTATGAAAAAAGCGACAAATGCAGCAACACCACTGATATCTAACCATAACCAGTTTTTCAATTTCACAGGATAACCCACGCCACGCTCTATAAAAAACGGAATCACTCGTCGTCCCATAATCATGATTAAGCCAATAACCAAATAGAGTCCAAAATAAAGCCCCCAGATTGCTCCTTGTGCAACAAACCCTAATAATCCCAGATAAAATAATCCATTCCCAATAGTCAGTAACGAAATGTTAACCAATAAAATCAATTGCTGCCATTGACGTACTTTAATAATTGGCCATGCAATCGATGCAATTAAAAATACACAAAAACTTAAATCTAGGACTGCGATCCATAAAATAGGCAAATTAAATAATGGCATCAAACGCGCTATAACCCATAAACTAAATAATGCAGCTAAGCTCCATCCATGCAAGGTTTGTTGGCCTGTCCAGTTTTTAGTTGCGGTCAGTAAAAAACCTGCAATCACGGCTAAACCATAACCATAAATCATTTCATGCGCGTGCCAATAAGTGATGGGAATGCCTGATAATGGCATAGAAAGCTGTCCTGCATAAATAAACATCCACATCAACATGGACAAAATAGCAAACCAACCCGCACCAAGAAAAAAAGCTCTAAATCCCAAATTAAATAAAGCAAATGCTTTAAGATTAGAAGGGGGTGAATTGGATGTGTGTAATGTATGTAGTGACATAATTGTTCCTCATTTGTCACGGCAAATTGATTCAGTAGCAATTTAACTGGTCGTGAATATTATCAATAATAAGCTTTTTTCAAATAAAATAGATGAAATAAACAAAAATCAGTTTTTTATAGAAAATAATATAAATAACTCTTTGTATAATAAATCAGTTTAATATCAATCTTAATTTTAATAATCATTGTTTATTATTGGATGCCTCTCATATCTTCAATATTGATTATCCTCATTATATAACAGCTAAGCTGTAATACTGAAAATACGTTCAAAAATACTCTTCTTGATTTTTATTTATCTAAAGAATACGCACTACCTATTTGAATTAAAATAAAATATACTGTATTTATACAATAATACTTAAGACACTTATTAAACAATAAAATCTAGGCTATACACGGGTTTCATTTTTAGGAAATGGATAAATTCTATTCAGCTAAAAAGTACAGTTTAGTTTAATTCAATCGAATAAAATGAAGCCCATAAAAATAATAACTAATATGACTCAAAAATTGTTAAAAACATTGTTAGGCTTATTGCTGTAATTTTGAGTATGATTAGTACTTAAATTATTCATAAAAAACCTCAACTTCTCACACCATATTTAGGATGGCAAATGCGATGGCAATTGACACAATCTTAACGGTAGGGTGGCCGATAGTAAAAGCAGATGATGCTTTTTCAGCCACAAATATTCACGCGAAGGCCAAACAATCTGATGACTATAAAGCGGCATTAAAGCACATTTACACTGATTTACGCGGACAACTTGGCGAAGAAAAGCCAATGTACATTGGTTCAGTTGGTCGTTTATTTCGTCGTCGTCCTGATCAATTTGGTGCAATTAAAAAATTTGTGCGCAATAGTGAAAAAGCAATTGATGAATCATTGGGGACAGTTTATTTCGAAATTGATGCATTTTCTTATGCTTTTTTAAAGGGTGCTAAGAATTTTGACATCATCATACCTGAAACCGATAAAATTGAAGGTTCTTATCGAAAAATAAGAAAAAGTTTATTGGCAGAAATGAGTCAGCTCGAAGAGTTTGAGCGTGAAGGTTATAAGCCTAGAGATAAGAACGTGATGGAAAAATATCTGGTTTTACGTGAAGTGATTGCCTCTCAAGCTGCACGTGATGAGCGTCGTGCTTTAGCCACCTTACTAGTCAGTGGGCCTTCTACTTCAGAACAGATCGCAAATGATTTAGGTATGCCGTATGGTTTATCGGATTTGGTTTTACCTCTGTATGAAAAAATTGGAATCGCTTCACGCCGTGAGGAATTTGGTGAAACTGTTTTTGCTATTACAGAAGAGGCTCTAGCAAGAGTTTTGTTCTGTTTACGCGAAACAATGGGTGTAGATTTTATTGACGTGTTAGAAAGTTACTGTTAGGGAGATACTGAAATGGATATGAAGACAATTCAAGACACGTTAAATGAACTATTAAGCCCACCAGTATTGATGTATATCACTTTGGTTTTCACGGCTTTTTTCTTACCTGAAATGTGGTTTGAACGTGCCCGCAAACGGAAAGCAAAACGTCGTCAGAGTGTGGGTTTACCAGAAGAAAGTATCATGAATACAGCTGAAAAATTATCAGCAACACGCTTTGAAGCCCAAGCCCAATCTTTAATTTTTATTTTAGCTATTTTCGTTGCACCCTTTGTTATTGCACCCTTTGTATCTCAAGCAGGCCAAAATGCATTAATTTTAGCGTTTGCAGGAATTTTAGTTTGGTCATTAACCTCAGGTACTGACGTTGCGACCGCATTTTTAAATGGCTTAACGTTTAAAACGTTGGTTGTTTTTGCAAAACCGATTCAAGTAGGTGACCGTGTTACCCTAAATGGTCATAGTGGAAAAGTGTTGTCTATAGGAACATTTTTCGTTATGTTGCAAACACTTGACGATGATTTAGTCAGTATTCCAACCAGTAGTTTATGGAATCAGAATTTGGTATCTGCCAATGCTGGCGAGCGTTCATCATTATGTAAAATGAATTTTTATTTAGCCTCTTTTGCAAGTCAAGCGGATATCCAACGTGCTGAAGATATTATTTGGGACTCAATTCAAGCATCACCTTATTTTGAAATGTCTAAACCTATGCAAATCTATGTTAACCAAGAAATAAATTCCATTCATCTGGTTGCAAGAGCGTATGTTGCATCAACTTATAACGAGCCTTTATTTGTCAGTGATGTAAGTAAAGCATTCTTGAAATTTGCGCATGAACACAATTTGCCATTGGCTGCTCCTTACTGGAAAAGAGAGTTTAAAGCAAAAAATCAGACTGATCTCAGTTAAGCAACTCAAATTTCGCAAAAAAGTTGATGATAAAAATATCTTCGGGCAATGATTATGCGCGAGTTAGTTTGTAGGTTTTTTTGAAAATAAACTATTTTTATATCAAATTCAGGTTATTTAACTACAGTCATTTTATTTTAAGATGATATAGGACTGGCAGTCCTAAATTTTAAAAATATTTGATATTTAAAGTATTTCAGGACTGCCAGTCCTCACTCAAGACAGAATTGACTATAAACCAACGTACTATTTATTTTTTAATATATAACTCTGTCTATTCACTAACATGTTTTCAAATATCTGTGGAAATTCAGGTACAACAGATTGCTGTACGGCAGGTAACGTTGCCAAATTTTCCGCCCATGCTTTTATTTTGGGGATTTGTGCATAAAGATCAAAATCTAAGTGTTGATTGAGTAAATCCATGCGCATAAATAGAGGTGCATACGCAGTGTCAATTAAACACAACTGCTGACCATTGAAGTATGTTCCAGCAACTACGTTTTCCAAATATTGCAATTTATTCGATAATTCAGTCTGTTGTTTTGCCATAGCTTCCGCTGTTTCAGCAGTATAAAATCCAAATAAATTCATCAACAAAGTTGAACCAAACTCAATCCATGCTCGATGTTTTGCTTTTTCAATCGCGGTTTCAGGATGCAAACTGGGCGGGGTAATTTCATCAACATATTCATTAATCACTGCAGATTCAAAAATAATTTCATTCTCTGCTTTTAATACAGGCACTTTTCCCAACGGCGAAATATCTAAAAACCATTGTGGTGGTTGCTGTAAATCAATATAAGCCATATCAAAATCAATATTTTTCTGTTTCAGGGTAATAATCGAGCGCTGTACAAACGGACATAATTTAAAACTAATTAATTCAATTTTTGCCATGATGGATTCCTTGCTTCTTCAAAGATTGTGAGGAGCTTATAAATAATTCTTCGTGGGGTTGTTTTTATTCCTTGTAGCATTTTAATAATTGGGCAAAATTAAAATGACTTCAATAGAAAAGAATATGTTTTATCTATATATTGCGATTTTAGTCTTTAAATTTTCTGATTACTCACCAACTAAAAAGCTTTACAATATCTTACAATTTTATTTGATTAGACTTTCAGATGAGTAAACAAACACCAGAACCTAGAGAATCTAAAATGCCCCAAATTCAACGTTATATCCTGACAGGTATTTTAACTGCGATTCCAATTGTCGTGACTATTTTTGTATTTCAGTTTTTATTAGCATTGTTGTCTCAAATAGGTACGCCTATTGTCAATTATATATCTGGGATAATCCAAGCCAATTTTCCTAGCTTCTACAATTCTATTTGGATTACTGCTTTAGACCCTTGGTTAGTCTCTATACTGAGTTCTTTCTTAGCCATTAGCCTTACGCTAGGCCTGTTATATTTATTGGGATGGGGAACATCCAATTTTATTGGTAAAACATTACTGGCAGCGGTTGATTCTCTTATGCACCGTATTCCTGTGATTGAAATGGTTTATGGCGCGATAAAAAAGCTGGTTTCATCTTTACAACAACAGCCTACTGATGTTCAACGGGTGGTTTTAATTGAATTTCCAACCCAGAATATGAAAGTGGTTGGTTTTGTGACTCGGACTTTAACCGATAGTATAACAGGACAAAAGTTAGCAGCGGTTTATGTACCCACTACGCCTAATCCCACATCAGGCTATTTGGAAATCGTGCCTTTAGAAAATGTGACATCAACAGATTGGACGATGGACGAGGCCATGACATTCATTATTTCAGGCGGTGCGGTTGCTCCTGATACCATGTTTTACAGCCAAGGTGTGAGTACTTCAGAATCCGATAAAAAATAAACGTTTCACTCTTCTTCTAGCTGAAATAACTGGCGGGTCATGTTAATCATTTCATGATGTCCCTCATAACTGGCTTGACGCAATTGGCTACAAGGAGAGTGGATTAATTTATTAGCCAAAGTATGTGCAATATATTCAATGACTTCAGGTGCAGGCTTGCCATTATCTAACATCCGTTTGGCTTTGTTCACTAATGCTTGCTGGGTGTTTTGAGTCTGTTCACGCAAATCTCGAATCGTACTCACTGCATCCAATGATTTCAGCCAACCCATAAAATGTGACACTTGGGTTTCAATAATTTCTTCAGCTTGATGCGCGGCTTGTTTACGAGAACGTAAATTTTCCTGAATCACTTCATTTAAATCATCAACCGTATACAAATACACATCGGGCAAATCTCCTACATCTTCGGCAATATCGCGTGGCACAGCAATATCAACCATAAAAATGGGCTTGTGTTTGCGAATTTTAATTGCCGCTTGCACCATTTCTTTGCTCAAAATCGGTATGGGACTGGCAGTGGAGGCGATCACAATATCAGCTTCTGCCAAGTGCATTGGAATCTCTTCTAAAGTAATCGCATAACCTGCAAATTCTTTGGCTAAAGTGCGTGCCCGTTCAACAGTACGATTGGCAACAATCATCCGATTTAATTGATTTTCAGACAAATGCCGTGCAGCCAACTCAATGGTCTCGCCTGCACCCAATAGCAATGCGGTACTTTTATGGAGTTCCCCAAAAATTTGTTGGGCTAAACGCACCGCTGCAAAGGCCACGGAAACAGGACTAGAACCAATCGCAGTATCAGTACGTACTTGTTTTGCAACTGAAAAACTATATTCAAATGCTTTAGTTAACAAACGCTTAATTGCTTTGGCTTCGCGTGCCGTCTGATAGGCATTTTTTAGTTGACCTAAAATCTGTGGCTCGCCCAACACCATTGAATCTAAACCACAGGCAACTCGTAATAGATGATGAATGGCTTGCTGATTATCTGCATAAATATATAAATGCTTACGTAGCGCGTCAGCTTGAAGATTGTGGTACTGACACAACCAATCGATGATTTGTTCAACTTGGGCTGGCTCAGCATGGCAATACAATTCAGTCCGATTACAAGTCGATACAATCGCTGCTTCAGAGGCAATTCCTCGCTCAATAATCTCGTGCAAGGCATGAGTTAGATGCTCTGGGGAAAATGTAACTTGTTCACGGATAGCAACAGGGGCAGTGGTGTGATTGAGGCCAATTGCAATTAATTGCATCGAATTTCCATTCATTCAGTCATTTTTCAATAAAACAAGCATTGTGCGAAAATCTGCATCGAAATACAAGATTTATTTAAAATGCGAATTCAGAACACTTACCCCTTCTGCTTCCAACATGTGCACCAAACGGATCAGAGGTAAACCAATCACAGCGGTTGGATCACTGCCAATCATACGTTCTAACAAAGCAATGCCCAAACCTTCGGATTTGAAACTACCTGAGCAATTATAAGGTTTATCATGTTGTAAATAGTGTTCAATTTGGTCGGTGGTTAATACTCTGAATTTGACTCCAAACCGTACAATATCAACTTGAGCTTTGCGAGTTTCTGTATTTAATAGACATAAGCCTGTTAAAAAATCGACCTGCTTACCACTCATTGCTGAAAGCTGTTTGACTGCATTATCATGGTTATGCGGTTTAGTTAAAATCATTTCACCAATTACAGCCACTTGATCTGAGCCAATTACTAAAGCTTGTGGATATAAAGTTTGCGCGGCTCGGGCTTTCAATTCAGCTAAACGTTGTACCAAATCCGTTGCTGATTCGTTGACTAATTGAGTTTCGTCAACTTGCGGTGAGAAAGTGTCAAACGGAACATGTAAACGACCTAAAACAGATTTACGATAAGGCGATGACGAGGCTAAAACCAATTGGCGTGGACAGGTAGTAGCTTGATTATGATGAATGATAGTCATGGATAGGTTCGCTAGCGATTTCAATCAAAAAAACCGTTTATGATAGGCGGCTTAAATTTTCTGTCAATATTTAAGTTGCATTATTGATTCTGAATTTAGGAATAATATAGCGGAATGTGTTGTGAGATGGGGTTTAAGACTGGCAATTTTAGACAAACGGCTAATCCTAACAAACGAATAAAATTATAAAAAAATATTTCTAAGACTGATACGGTAAGAATTAAACAAATGGATACCTGCACTCTAATTATCATCGCATTTGGATTAACAGCGCATTTCAATCTCATATACTCAAATGTGAAAAATAATATAGTCAAGAAAATTATTTGTTTAAGTTATATTGTTATGTGTTTTAGTTACTTTGATGCTGGAGTTGTACTGCAATTTTTTAATTACGATAGAATTATGGGAGGTGCTCTTGCATTTTCGCGTATATTTATGTTTTTAAGTCACTATTCAAAATAATTTGATAACAAATTCAAACAGGAAATACAACGAAGGATAGAAATCTGTAGAAATGGAGAAAATCCATTCACTGATGAAGTACTTAAG
>JADGDW010000004.1:0-17880 GCA_016744725.1 Candidatus Albibeggiatoa sp. nov. BB20
GTTGCACAATAGTATTTTAGTCGGGAATAGCAAATTAATGTTTAATACTTTGGTATGGTTTATAGGCCTTAACAAATGAATTTTTAGTTATTATTTGCGCTGACTGCTGACTAAAAAATCTCAAGTTACTGCAAAGCAACATATTTTTAAATTAATCTTATTAGCATAATATTTTGAGCTATTCAATAAAACCAGTTCAATATGACTTAAACTAAGGTGTCAATGAGAATGAAAATAGTGCTAGTCCTCTAACTGAATATTAAGTGGCTACTCACAAAACTTGTTTTACACTCTTACTACGATTTATACCTCTAGCAAAATAGTTTAAAGCTTAGCTTCAGTATTCCTAACTCCTAATAAAAAACACTCATGTTACCTTCAATACAAGCCTTACTTTTTTTATTGTAACTTTTCCTACAATCAATCCTGATAAATTAAATTTCATCTTTAAAATCAAGCATATAACAAATGGCTTATGCTTTGCAATACTATGTTGTAAACATCGTTTTGGAGAGATTTACATGGCAACAGTGGTGTTTTATGAAAAGCCCAACTGTGTGAACAATACGCGACAAAAGAAGCTATTGTCAGAAGCAGGGCATGAGGTGATCGCAAAAGATTTGCTTTCAGAAGCATGGGATGAGGCAGGTTTATTACTGTTTTTTAAAGGTCACTCTGTTGCTGATTGGTTTAATCGTAGTGCACCACAAGTTAAATCAGGTGAAGTTGTGCCTGAAAATATCTCCGCTAAACAAGCGTTAGAGCTGATGATTGCAAACCCGCTGTTAATCCGCCGCCCATTGATGCAAGTGAACCAAGATTATCGAGTTGGTTTTGATGTTGAAAGCGTACAAAATTGGATTGGATTACAGCCATCATCACAACAAGCCACTGATTTAGAAAGCTGTCCACGTAAGGATAGCGAACACATCTGTCATTGACGTATCGAGAATCATTATGGATGCTGTGATTAATGCTGCAACAAATCGTGAGGCTATTCAAGTTTCAGAGCGCGTACATTGGATTGGTGCTTTAGACCCACAATTACGTACCTTTGATTTGATTTTGCAAACGGCGAATGGCACGACGTATAACGCTTATTTGTTGCGAGGCAGCAAAGGCGTTGCAGTGATTGATACAGTAAAAGAAGAATTTGCGGATGATTTTTTTACCCGTTTAGAATCTGTGGCTGATTACAGCGAAATTAAAGCCATTGTGCTTAATCATTTAGAACCAGATCATACAGGCGCATTACCCGAATTATTGCAACGCGCACCACAAGCACAAGTCTACATCTCATACAAAGCCCCGAAGATGTTAAAAGCCTTGCTAAAAGATGCGCAAACCATCCCGTTTAACCCTGTTGCAACAGGCGATGAAATCAGCTTAGGCGACCGCACACTACGTTTTATACATACGCCTTATTTGCATTGGCCTGATACTCAATGCGCTTATTTACCAGAAGATTATATTTTATTCTCTGGCGATGTATTTGGTTGTCACTTCTGTGATACCCGTTTATTCAATGATTTATGTGGTGATTTCCGTTTTTCATTTGAATATTATTACGCTCATATCATGCGCCCATTCCGTAAATATGTTTTAGAAGCCTTGGAGCATATTGAACCCTTGGAACTTGAGATTATTGCCCCCTCTCATGGTCCTATCCTACGTGACCGCCCAAATAGTTACGTGCAACGTTTCCGTGAATTAGCCACTTCAAAACTCCCCAAAGAACTTGGTTCAGATAAAACCTTACTCATTTTCTATCTTAGCTCGTATGGCAATACAGCACGGATGGCGAAAGCAGTTTGTGATGGTGCGGAAACGGTTGATAACGTACGCGTGTCCTTATATGACTTAGCGGGTGGTGAAGTTGAGCCTTTTGTGAATTTGATTGAAGAAGCTGACGGCATTGCTTTGGGTTCACCAACAATCAACGGTGATGCGACTAAACCAATGTGGGATTTAATGTCATCGCTGGTGATGATTGAAACTCAGGGCAAATTAGGTGCGGCATTTGGTTCTTACGGTTGGTCAGGTGAAGCGGTGGATATGTTGGAAAGTCGAATGCGTGGCTTGAAGTTTAAAGTCCCTGTTCCGGGGTTTCGAGTCAAATTGATTCCAACTGATGAAGAATTACAACGATGCCATGATTTTGGTGTGCAATTGGGCAAAGTATTGACAGGGAAAACCACCCATAAAGTCATTGATTTTGAAGATTTACTTTAAGTTTGGAGCAAAACCATGAAAGCACAACTCACTTTTGCTGATATTGATGTCAGTGTCAATGTGCCTGCGGGTATTCGTGTGATTGAAGTGTCGGAAAAAGTCGGCTCTGGCATTGTGTATGGCTGTCGTGAGGGCGACTGTGGTACGTGCATTATGGAAGTGTTGGAAGGCATGGAAAATTTAAATACGCCTTCGGTTTTAGAAGATAAAGTTTTGCGTGAAAACATGGCGGGTAAGCGATTCCGTTTAGCATGTCAGGCGCAAGTGATTGGTGATGTCACTGTAAGCCCTGTTTAAAGATTTTTGATTTATTTTCATTCAGATGCTTGTTCCAACGGTCTCCGTGATAACGAGCTTAACAAGATTACTCATTTAGTTTGATTGTTTTTTCACACACATAAGGGGAATTCATCATGGCAAAAGCAGAATTAACATTTAAAGACATCAACAAAACCGTTACGGTCAGCACTGGCGAACGTGTGATTGACGTGTCTGAAAAAGAAGGTTCTGGCATCGTTTACGGCTGTAAAGAAGGCGACTGTGGTACCTGTATCATGGATGTGCTCGAAGGCTGGGAAAATTTAAATCAACCTTCTGTCGTAGAAGACAAAATTTTACGTGAAAACGCAGCAGGCCGCCATCAACGTTTAGCCTGCCAAGCCCAAGTTTTAGGCGGCAAAATAGTTGTTAAACCTGCGTAAATTAGAAACTTAATTTTTACTTTCTCGTTCCAGCGGCTTCCGTTGGGATGCAGTATAGATGCTGAGTGTCTTTTAAAGTAAACCCTATTAAAACTGGAGTGTACATCATGCCAAATATTACATTTAGCAATCCTAGCTATCGTGACAAAACGGTTTATGCAGTTGCAGGTAGCCACACAGAAAATATTTTATCAATCGCGCGTGAGCACAAAATTCCCATTAACTTTGAATGTGCTGATGGTGAATGTGGTACTTGCGTGATTAAAGTCACTAGCTTATCTGACAAACCACGTATGGGTAGCTTTTTAACAGACAAAGAAAAAGTGGTATTAAAACAAACAGGCAAATTGACTGCTGAAGAAGTCGAAAAAGCAGAAGTGGGCGATCAACCGCCTGCATGGCGTTTAGCGTGTCAAATGATTGTACGTGATGAAGATATGTTGATCGAATATACCTGATTTAGTGACTCCAAGGATTGGCAGTCCTGATATTTTTGAAATTACTGTTTTATTTATACTTTCAAGGGCTGCCAGTCCTGATTGTTAAGGAGAATCCAGCATGAATAGCCAATATGCAGCCACCTACAACACCGGGTTGATGACCACAGAAACCGAACAAACCCAAAGTATTTACGGGATTTTGATGCAACACAGTCAAGGTTTACCCAATGGCCGAGCTTTAGCCTGCATGATTAGCAGTTTATACAAAGGGCAAGGTGCAATGCCGAGTCGTTTAGGCTTAAGCCGCGCGGATTTTAAAAGTTTATTACAATATCATTTTACAGGTTGCCGCTTACCTGCTGACCCTCGTATTGAACTTCTTAGTGATGAAAGAGCACTTGAATCTGATGATTTAAAACGCCTATTTTTAACCCATCGCCGCAGTAATGATACTGAATGCGAATGGATAGCAGATATGTTAATTGCGGGTTGTATGGCTTCTGACCATTTGTGGCAAGATTTAGGTTTATGGCAACGTGCTGATTTAACCGCCTTAATTCAATATAATTTTCCAACATTAGCGGCAAAAAATGACCGCGATATGAAATGGAAAAAATTCTTTTATAAACAACTGTGTATCAGTGAAGGCATTTATATTTGTCGCGCCCCTTCGTGTGAAGTTTGTGCTGATTATGACAATTGCTTTGGCTCTGAGGAGTAAGTATGACAGATTTAAGCTCAATAATTGATGGTCTCAAACAAGGGCAAATCATTCCCTATTTAGGGGCTTACGCGCTCAACGGTTCAACAAATGACGCAGGTGAACCGATTCCAGCAGACAGTGATAGCTTGATTTATGCCATGAACAACGGTAAACCGATGGCACCTAAATTAATGTATGAATTTCCACGTGCTGCGATGAATTTAGAGCTCAAACGCGGACGGAAGTTTATCACCCAATTTTTAGTGAAAACTTATAAAGAAACGGAATGGTCAAATACGGCTGTACATGATTGGTTAGCCAGTTTAGAGTTGCCTTATATCATTGATATCAATCGTGATTTATTATTACAAAATGCCTATGCAAGCCGTCCTCATACGTTGATTTTAGGTATGGCACGGATTGGTGGTACTGATTATCGTTTTAAATTATTTGATTATGATGGCGAAAATTATAAAGAAATTACGATTGGCACGACGAGTTCATCTAAACCAATTTTATTTAAACCATCAGGCTCACCTGTTCCAGAAGCCCACTTTATTGCATCAGATGCAGACTATGTTGATTATCTTACAGAATTGATGGGCGGTTTTGGTATTCCTTTATTTGTTAAAGAATATCGTAAACAAAAACAGTATTTATTCATGGGTTTACGTTTGTTACGTGATACAGAGCGTATGATTATGTCTGACATTACTTATGCTGCAGGCGACCCGAAAGGTTATATTTTATTACCTGATGCAACGGATAAAGAAAAACGATTCTGTGAGCGTCAAAATGTTGAAATCATTGAAGCGGATATTCCAGATTTACTACAAGCCGCAGGCGTTGAAACCATGGCACAAGCTGCTTAGAAATATCTAAAATAGGGCGCGGCGCGTCCAGACGGCATTCCCGATGTGGGAACGAGAATATAGTCATTTTATTTTAAAGTGATACAGGACTGGCAGTCCTCAATTTTAAAAGTGATTGATATTTAAAGTATAAAAGGACTACCAGTCCTAACATACGAACCAAAATTGACTATAGGAAATATCTAAAAACACTAAACGCTCGTTTCCAAATCCTATTGGGAATATGGGTATAGCAAGTTCTGCTTGCACAAAATGATTAAATTTTCACAGTTGAGGAGGTTAAAAATGGATGCAAACCAAATAGATTATGCACTCAACACATTTTATCTATTGATTTGTGGTGCATTGGTAATGTGGATGGCGGCAGGGTTCGCCATGTTGGAAGCGGGTCTTGTCCGCTCAAGGAATACCGTTGAGATTTTACTTAAAAACGTGTCCGCGTATGCGATTGCTTGTGTGATGTATTTCTTTGTCGGTTATCAAGTGATGTATGGTGGTGGTACAGAGAGCGGCTTTATCCCTAGTTTTGGTTTTGGCATCGGGGCTGAAAATGCGCCTGATGGTGGTGCAGATTATTCCAAAATGGCGGATTTTTTCTTTCAAGTGGTATTCGTTGCAACCGCAACATCGATTATTTCAGGTGCAGTGGCTGAACGGATGAAATTATGGGTATTTTTCATTTTCTGTTTGTTCATGACCAGCATTATTTATCCCGTTCAAGGTTATTGGCATTGGGGTGGTGGTTTCTTAAATCAAATGGGCTTCAGTGATTTTGCGGGTTCAGGTGTTGTGCATTTAGCAGGTGCGGCGGCTGCATTATCAGCGGTGATTTTATTAGGCTCCAGAAGTGGCAAGTATGGCAAAGATGGACGCATCAGCGCGATGCCGGGTGCAAACTTACCTTTGGCGACTTTAGGTGTATTCATTTTGTGGTTAGGTTGGTTTGGTTTTAACGGTGGTTCTCAGTTAAAAATCAGTACTTTTGATGATGCAAATATTGTGGCGTTGATTTTTGTAAACACTAATTTGGCCGCAGCAGGTGGTTTGATTGCAGCATTGTTAACTTCGCGTACTTTGTTCGGCAAAGGTGATTTAACCATGGTGTTGAATGGCGCGTTAGCAGGTTTGGTTGCGGTTACGGCTGCACCGCATACACCTGACCCAAGTGTGGCATTATTGGTGGGTTCAATTGCTGGCGTATTGGTGATTTTTGCTATTTTGGCGTTGGAAAAATATAAAATTGATGATCCTGTTGGTGCGATTTCAGCACATGGTATTGCAGGGATTTGGGGTTTGTTGGCTGTACCGATTTCAACCCCCGGAGCTTCGTTTAAAGTGCAATTGATTGGTATTATTGCGATTTTTTCATGGGTGTTTATTACGTCAAGTGCAGTATGGATGTTGTTAAAATTAACAATGGGCTTACGTGTTAGTCAAGAAGAAGAGTTTGAAGGTTTGGATATTTCTGAATGTGGTTTAGAAGCTTATCCTGAGTTTACGTCTAATTAGTTTGTTGTTTTAAATCTCGTTCTCGTGATTATCGGGAGCGGGATTTCTCTATTTTCCTTTCTTATAATTGCAATTCTCTCTTTTCAATCCTACAATTTAAACATCTTGTTTATACCATAAACGGTTTCTAACATATTGATTAGGAGTTAATCGTGCAAGTCATTTTTAATATTGCTGAAAGTGATTTGACAATCCTGTCGCTGTTGCTTGACCAAAGCTTACGCTTAAATAATCTGTGTATATGTTTAATTCTTCTTGCTTCATACTTACTTATCTTATTTTAATTTGGGATTCTTTGCGTAACTTCAGTTACTAATCACTATAAATAACGTTTATTTTGAATATGCCTATAGTCCATCCATCCGTCACATCCTGTTCTGAACAAGATTAAACTGATTTAAAGATATTCAGGATTAAAACCAATTATTTGCCTCAAATCTTAAAAATACCTACAATCAAAATCCTGTCCATCCATTAATCCGTTACATCATGTTCTGAACAAGATTAAACAGATTTGAAGATTTTCAGGATTAAAACCAATTATTTGCCTCAAATCCTAAAAATGCCTACAATCAAAATCCTGTCCATCCATCAATCCGTTACATCATGTTCACAGACCTAGACATCATCAAACAATTAGAGCAAGAAATTGGTCAAAAACTAGAGCAAATTAGTTTAGATAAAGTTACTAGTTGGTATAGAAAAAACGGCTATGCGGTGGATAAAAATAACAATGTGATTGGTTTGAATTTAGATAAATTAGAACTCTGTACTATTCCTAATGCTTTAATTAATCTGAAAAATTTACAAAGATTATCTTTACTCAACAATAAAGTTGATAAACTCCCTGACTCCTTTGTTCAACTGCAAAACTTGAGTGTATTAATATTAGGTAGTAACCAGCTAAAAAAGCTGCCAGCCTCGTTTGGACAACTACAAAACTTAAGTGTATTAGGATTATGGGGAAACCAGCTAAAAGAGCTACCAGACTCTTTTGTGCAACTGCAAAAATTGAGTTATTTATTTTTAAATGAAAACTGGCTAAAAGAGCTGCCAGCGTCGTTTGTGCAACTGCAAAAATTGAGTTGTTTATTTTTAAATGAAAACCAGCTAAAAGAGCTGCCAGCATCGTTTGGGCAACTGCAAAAATTGAGTAAATTAGAATTAAGAAATAATCAGCTAAAAGAGCTGCCAGCGTCGTTTGGGCAACTGCAAAAATTGAGTAAATTAGAATTAAGAAATAATCAGCTAAAAGAGCTGCCAGCGTGGTTCGGGAAACTGCTAAATTTGAGTGAATTAGATTTAATGAATAACCAGCTACAAGAGCTGCCAGCGTCGTTTGGGAAACTGCTAAATTTGAGTGAATTAGATTTAAGGAATAACCAGCTAAAAGAACTGCCAGCGTCGGTGGGGCAATTGAAAAATTCATGTCATCTTTACATATCATATAACCCCTTAGAAATCCCACCACTAGAAATAGCTGAAAAAGGCATCGAAGCCATCCGCAACTATTTTAAAGAGCATGAGAAACAACCCCTCAACGAAGCAAAAGTATTAATTGTTGGACAAGGTGGTGTAGGCAAAACTTCTTTGGTTAAACGTCTGGTATTCAATGAATTTGACGAGCATGAAAACCAAACCCATGGGATTAATATTCAAAATTGGCAAGTTGAGATTAATAATGAGCAAATTCGCTTAAATGTGTGGGATTTTGGTGGACAAGAAATCATGCACGCGACGCATCAATTTTTCCTCACCAAACGTAGCTTGTATTTATTGATTCTCGATGCGCGCCAAGAAGAACAATATAGCCGTGTCGAATACTGGTTAAAACTGATTCAAACCTATGGTGTAGGCTCTCCCGTGATTATTGCCACTAACAAAATAGACCAACAACCGCTTGAACTAAATGAAAAAGAACTACTCAGAAAATACCCTAATATTAAAGAATTTCATCAAATTTCCTGTAAAAACACTGATAATATACAAAACATTAAACAAGACATTTTTAAACACATCGACCAACTCAAACATATTCACGACTTATTGCCAAAATCATGGTTTAACATCAAAACTCAATTAGAAAATATGCAACAGGATTTTATTTCTTACGAAGAATATGCAGAAATTTGCGAGCAAAAAAACATTGACAGCAGCAGTCAAAAAACCTTAATCGATTTCCTACATGATTTAGGCATCGTACTCAATTTTAGAGAAGACAATCAACGCCCTTACCTCAAAGAAACCAATATCTTAAACCCTGAATGGATTACTCAAGGTATTTATACCATTCTCAATAGCTATCAATTATTTCAATCCAAAGGGATACTTGACCTTGTACAACTACCCGACATTTTACCCAATAGCAAAAAATACCCTGAAAATAAACATCGCTTTATCATGGACATCATGGAAAAATTTCAACTGTGCTTTGAATTTCCTGATGTGAAAAACCGCTTTCTGATTCCCGATTTACTCAGCAAACAAGAACCCGATATAAATTGGGATTATGAAAACAGCTTATGCTTTGAATTGCATTATGATGTATTACCTAACAGTGTGATTTCTCGGTTTATTGTGCATTTACATAAATTAGCCTCAAAAAATACCTATTGGCGTACAGGAGTTGTACTAATACAAAATCAAGCCAAAGCGCAAGTTAAAGCAGATATAGAAGAAAAAATCATTTATATTTACGTGACAGGCAATCAAAGACGAGAACTACTACAAACCGTCCGTGTGACTTTTGAAAATATCCGCCGTACTATTGCAAAACTGGTTGTCAAAGAACAAGTGCCGTATAAAAATATACTGATTCCCTATCAAGATTTAGTGCTTGCTGAAGAAATGGGTGAAAAAGAATACACTATTTACAGTCTTAAACAAAAAGTCAGTGTCAAAGCATTACTCAACGGCATCGAAACTTATAGAAACAAACAAATTGGGCAAACGCTTAATATTATTGGAGATGTAATTATGGCAGAGAGAACAATTAGCGTAAATGATGGTGGCGATTATGTTGAAGGTGACAAAGTCGCAGGCGATAAAGTCATGGGAAGCAAAATTGACAAGCAAGTTTCCATTGGTGGCAATGTCTCTGGCTCAAATATCAACCTAGGCGATAATGTCAACCAAAGTTTAACAACTGATAACCGTAGTACGGACGAATTATTAACTGAGCTATCAGAACTTATTAAAGCTTTTCCTGAATCTGAAGATAAACAAGAAGCACTTAACGAATACAACCTTATCAAACTAGAATTAGGTAAATCTTCCTCAGAACGGAATGAAAGACCACTCAAAAAGTCACTTTCCTATTTACCAGAGGTATTACAGTGTATTGCTGAATCTGCAGCAGCTACCAACATTGTAAGCTTAATCAAAAGCAAAATTTTTGGTATTTAAAAGATTGTAGATAAAAATGCTCTAACCAAATTCTGTAAGCCAGTGGTTAGAGCAATATTTTTTAGGAATTTAGACCAAAGCAATCAATTCAATATTCACTATCTCTAATAAGTTGGCTCGATCAAAAATTCACGGGTCATTGGCATTGGCATTTTGACCGCACCAATTAAACGCCAATCATCCGCCGCTAATTCAACTGTCCACTTGCCTGCAATTAAATCGGGTAATTGTCCACGATAAATACTGCCTTCCATCCGCTCAAAAGACAGAGAAGTATCAAACCCTGCACGAGTGCGATGTGAAAAAACAATATTTAAACTGCTTGGCAATTCATAATCAGCCTGTTTATCCAACTCAATCACAATCACGTTATCACTGACATTAAAGGCCATAAATGCCCGTAACCCATGGCGACCTGCCGCTTTATCACGATCTAACTTCTTATTAATCTGTAAACCTTGCTTGTAATAATCATCAACAACTAAACCATCATAAGAAGTAATTGCTAGCGTAATCGTAATCATGCCACCAACTACCGCTAATGATGGAAAAAAAATAACAAGCCAAACATAAGGCTCTTGATACCAAGGTCTTTTTACTATATCCGTCATAAATGTTACCTAGTAAGTAAAGTTGAAGCAGGAAGTGCTAACATTATAGCGAGTTTCCATTTTCAATTAAGATTTGTCGATCACGCTCATATTCATCATAAGGTTTATCCACTCGATCGATACATTCAGCATAAGAATTTTGTGGCAATTTTGTACATTCATTAGTTTGATTGACTTTCACCGCTTCGTATATGTTTTTATGACTACAAGAGGCAATAACAAAAGACAAGCATACTATAGCAATTAGCGGGTTCATGGGAAATGATTCTCTAAATAGGCGCAGAATAGATCAATTTTGCCATACATTATTTAACTTGTGTATCAAATATTTCATTCTAAAAAAACACAGCCATTTCAAAATATTAATTTAAAACATTTGATTTTATACTGCTACTCTAATCTGAAACAGGTACAATAACAGCAGTTATTCCCATCCAAAACGTAAAATTATGGATTTATTCTTCGGCTTAATTAATCATGGTTTTGTACCTTGGCTGCTGGCATTGAGCATTGCAGGCCTTGGTATCGGAGTGTGGATTAATTTACGTTTGAGGATTGCCGAATTTCTGACGCAACTCAACGCGATTCAAACCAAACTGGATGCAATTCCGCAAGATGAATTTGTTGAACATTACGAAGAATTCAATGAATATGTCAGCCAATACCCTCTTTTTGCACACCAATGGTCAACATTTAGACAAACCCTGATTTTACCGACTTCTGACGATGAATACATTATTTACTATACCAATCGTCCCAATATTTATTTCAATCAATCTGCGCTGGTTTCTCCACAACTCAATTTAACCTTATATCAAGCAGTCCCTAATATTTTAGTCGGCATTGGCTTGTTTTTTACCTTTATCGGATTGATTGCGGCACTTTGGTTTGCCAGTGAAGGGGTGGCCGCAGAAAATGTCGAACAGGCCAAAGCGGCATTAAGCGAATTACTACACGCGGCTACGTTTAAATTTATCACCTCGGTTGCGGGCTTATTATCTTCGATCATATTTTCTTGGCGTGAAAAAGCCCACTTATATCAATTGAGCGAAAAATTACATGCCTTATGCCGTGGCTTAGAAGAACGTTTATATTTCACTACCTTGGAACAATTAAGCAAGCGTCAAGTTGATGAATCTAAACGCCAAACTGAACAACTCGCCCGATTTAATAGTGAATTAGCCGTTTCAATTGCCCATGCTTTAGAAGATGAATTCACCGAGAAATTATTAGAAGCAATCCAACCTTTAGCAGGCGCGATTGAGACATTAGAATCTAAATTGACCAATATGAATCAAGATGCTTTGCAAAATATGGTTGAACAATTCTCGCAAAGTTTACAAGGGGCTGCAGGTCAGGAAATGCAGCAAATGGCGACCACCTTGCACGGTTTAGAAAGTATTTTAGGTTCATTGGGCGATAAGTTGAATCATTCTAGTGTCGAATTTACCCAACAAATGCACGAGGCATCGTCTACCTTGCAACAAGGTTTTTCAGAAGGCGCGAGTGATTTAATCCAGCAGTTATCCCAATCGATTCAAAAAGTGCAGGCAGAAACCAGCCAAGAAATGCAAAGAGCCACTGAACCGATGCAACAGCTTTTAGGTTCTATGCAGGAATTAAAAAATAATATTGATGAATCAAGCTTATCGTTGCAACGCGAATTGACCAATGCGGCAGAACATACTGCAGATACTTTATCCTCTGCCAGTGAAGAATTCGGCAAGCAAATGCAGCAAACCAGCCAGAGTTTAGGCCAAGTTCGAGAACAAATTATACTTGTGGTACGTGATACATTACCTGTGATTGATAAGATGTCACAGCAATTACAGAATGTTAGAGAAGGTTTGCAAGCCACTGAATCGGGTTTACGTACCGCAACTCCTGCTTTGATAAAAGCCACTAATCATGTGGAAGATTTAACCGATGTGGTGATGAATTCGAGTAATGCCTTAATGGAAAGTGGTCACACGGTTGAGAAGGTTTGGAAAAAATATCAGAAGCATTTTGAAGGAGTTGATAACGATGTGGGCAAAATGTTCCAAGAACTGTCTACGGGTTTAGAAAATTACCGTGACCAAGTAGAAAATTTCACTACCCAACTCGATGAAAGCCTTAATCAATCGGTTAAATCTCTTAGCGGTATGATTGTTGAATTAGTTGAAGCAATTGAAGAATTGGCGAATACTAAAAAATAAACCGATGTTGAGAACATGAACAAAGACATCAGAATCAGAGCAATCACTCTGATTCTGAAACAACTATAGTCAATTTCACTTTGGGTATTAGGACTGGCAGTCCTGTATCATCTTAGAATAAAACGACTAGTAGGACTGTCAATCCTCAAAGGACTAGCAGTCCTGAAAGTGAGACATTTCTATAACATTCAAATCAGAATACACTATAACTAACGGATAATGCGATAGAAGTCGACTTCTGAACTTTGTACATCGGGTGCATCAAAGCTAGTCGAGCCTGCAGGTACTGCAATCGCTTGAAAATACAACTCATCGCTATAAAGCTGAGGTGTATTAACTAAGTCCTCTAAATTAACCGCAAATACTAATGAATTAGACGGGACATAAGCAAAACCGCCTAAACTAAATGATGTTGGTTGATTGAAAAAATGTCTGACCTGACGCGCTGGCAATGTGACCCCAGAAATAATTTCTAAACTCACAGAGTCTAAAGCAACGCCCTGTTGATATTGCCAGTCAAAAATAGGACGGGTACTAAAGGCAATGTACACATCCATATCAATGTCGCTGCGAATACCTTCAACACGAAAATCAACCACACCGCCTCTTTTACCTGAATTTTCATCAAACTGCATACGTTGTACAAAAATTTCACCATTTTCCCAACGATCAGGAAAAACAAATACATCTGCTGGAATACTTTTTTGATGTAAACTCAGTTCTCGATGGATCGGTTCTGGTTCTGTAAATGTTGGTTCATCATGGATCGGTTCAGGCTCTATAAATACGGGTTCATCTAGCTGTGAAACATTGTTCTCAGGTTCAACAAAGACAGGCTCAATAGGTTCATTGAACACGTCATCCTCTGCCAACACTGCTTGTCCAGCATAAAGTAAACATAGTCCTAAGTATAAAATAAGTTTTAGTTTCATAAGAAACCTCCTGAAATTCAGTAATATGACAAAACTATTACTATATATAATAGCAAATCATTCCGCTGTATTCACAGGTAAATCTCCAAAAGGTGTATGAATTACAGGATGATCGTTTGTTTCATCATTATTATTGATAATGTTATCCTCAATATCAGCATTGATTTCCTCAGACTCAACGGCCTGTTCAAAGACAGTACTGATTTTTTCATCTGCTTGTTGCAATAATTGGGTCTGTTCAGGCTCGGGTTCAACGTCATCCACTAAAAAATCGCCAAAGGGCGTGCTCACTCTGCGTTTACCAGCAGGGATATCAGCATCTACAATTTGAGGTTTGGCTGCAAATGGATTACCTTCTGGCATTTTTTGTAAGATTTCTAACGTTTGTGTGTCATCCTCAACAGCTTGGGCAAATGGGTATTCAACAATCCCGTTTTCAATATCTTCGGTTATAGCAGGTGCAACTTCTAATTTGCTATACAATTCTAATATTTGTTCCTCACCCGCTTGGTTGTGCAATACAATCGCACGTTGTTGAATTTCCCCAATCACCCATTGTCCTAATTCGTCACCTTCTTCCACGGGCATTTGCATTTCATCCATAACAACATAGGCTTTTTTTGCACTACCTAGAAAACTAATGCCTTCTAAATACACTTCTTCTGCTTGTACAGCACAAGTACAAAATAACAGGCATATCACAGTCCATTTATTCATTAAAAAATCTCCTTCTTAATCATTGAGGCAAGTAGTTGCCAATTGTATATTGTGGAAACTGATGGCTACGTTGTGCTTGGTCGGTTACCAATATCGAAAATTGCCCTGCTTGACTGCCAAAAAATTGGCTTACAGTGCTGATAGCTAAGCCTTGTTGTGGATAAGTATAGGTGCTAACGTACAGTTTGTCGTTATTCGGAAGGGTCTCTAACCATCTCATAGCTAAAGAGAAAGTGCCATCATTAAGCTGCAATGTCACATTTTGAATTGGATATAGACCTTCACGCACGATAGCCTTAATCGTTAACTCACCGTCATTAACATCAATTAAAACAGGATCGAACCCAGCCGCTAAGACTTGTGGATAACTGCGACGAATACCAACTTGCTTTGTAGGTTCAATACGCAAAGATGTAGTTGTTGTCAATAAGCTAGGGCTGTCACTGATTTCTAAATTCGGATAAGCGTGGAATTGACCCGCTTGATCTAAGGCTTGGATTTGAAACTGGCCTGTATCATCACCGAATAAATCGCCTAATTGGCTGACAGGATAAATGCCGCGAGGAAAAGTTAAAATGGCTTCAAAACGTTGGTCGCCATTGGCATAAGTTGCGGTATGTTGCATTGCTTGTTTGAAATCAGTGTCATTACTCAGTAAACGTACCGATTGAATCGGCATTGCTCCGGGGCGAACAATGGCAAATAAACTGGCTTCGGTTTCTAATACATCTTGTAAAATCGGATCAAAGCCTGCCATTAAGACTTGAGGACGTTGGCGAGTCACACCTGTCACGGGAATGTTAACGCTGTCACGATCAATCACGGTAATCGGTACTGTATAAGATGCACTTTGTTGATTTAAACTTGAAGAGGTTTGTAAAATCACCGAATAAACCCCTTCACGGCTGAAAGTATGTGCAGGATTTTTACCTGTTGCCACTTGTCCATCACCAAATTTCCATAAATAACTCAGTGTATCGCCATTGATGCCGACGCTTGAATTATTGGTGAAAAAAGTGCGCAATGGTGCTTCGCCGAATAAAGGTGTGACTTGGAAATTGGCTTGCGGCACGACCACTTGATTGGAAATAGTGAATTCTCCTTCACCTGTCACGGTTTGGTTGTCCGCGTTACGAATATCTAAACTAACAGTATAATTACCCGCACGTTTAAATTGATGTGACACCACCGCGTTATCTGTGCCGACAAATTCTGTCCCATCACCAAAATCCCATAAGAAAAACTTAGGTTGAAAGCTTTCTGGAATTCGCGCCACAAAGGTGGTTTTTAAGGCATTATCCAATGCGGTCGCGGCTTCAATCGGAATATGGAAATCAGTATCTTGTGACACCAAATTGACCGATAAATTATATTGTCCCAGTGCATTATCATTGAAACTGGTCGCTTCTAATAATAAATCGGTTGGATATAATGGCGTATAGCGTAAATGTGCATCCTGCCCACCGCCACTATTGTCATCAAAGCGCAATTGACGGCCAAACGCATCGTATAAATACACCAAACTATCAAACTGTGCTGATTGCATCTTGACCACCAGTTCTTGTCCAACAGGTATGCCTTTAATCACATAGCGGTCGGTATAGGCATTGATGCGGGTTTGTGATTTGCCATCATCAATAGTCAATTCGCCTTCAGTGCTGCTATCAACGGGAAAAATAATCGCGTCTAATTCTGCTTGTAATGATAAGGATTCGTTGTGAAAACCTAAGCCACCCGCGTTATCTTTCACGGTTAAACCGATGCTGTAATGGCCTGCTTGTTCATAAGTATGGGTGATGCTGGATGCTGCGCTACATGTCATCGGGGTTGCATCGTCAAAATGCCAGCAACGTTCAATAATGTCTCCATCCACATCTTCGCTAAAATCGGTCAATGTGACAGTTGTAGGAATCGTTGTGGAATCGGTCTGCAAGGTAAAAGCATGAGCCAAAGGATTGCGATTGAGGGTTTTATTTTTTAACTCGATGCTATATGCACCATAAGTCAGGGTTTTATTTTGTTCATGGGCGGTGGCTTCTACGTAGTAACGGCCTGTTTGGCTTGGTGTGAATATAATTTCTGAATGGGTGGTTTTGGCTGCATCGTCGTTGCTAGCGAGTAATTGTCCTTGGTCATCAAATAAATATAAATAGGTATTAAAATTGGCGGTCATGCGAATCGCAATGGTTTGATCTTGGACTAAATCGAAACCAAAGTAGTCCGCTGGAATATTGGCGCGTTGTGAGGATAAAGCATCTGTGGCTTCTAAATTGAACCCTGAGCGCACTTCATCCAGATTTAAAAACACGGGATTGGAAAATTGTGGGGTTTGGGTGGCAGGTGGAAAGAAGTTAATTAATTCTGCTTGTTGGTTGGTGGTGATGCCTTCGTATAATGAGCTGGGATTGCTCGGGAAATTTAGGGCAAATCGGTAGGCTGTATCAATATCTTGGGTTTGTGCTACGAAATAGAGTAGGCGAACTTGGGATTGTGCTGGGATTTCGACATTGCTATATGTCCAGTTTAGTTTGTCGCCCACCAGTATATGGGTTGCGGTGACAGGGCTACCCGCTTGTGAGTGGTAATGTAATAGCGCAGGTAAACCGCCGAGTGCGCCCGTGACGGCTTCATCATCGGTGATGAGAAATTGTTTTTGGTCATAAGCGGTGACGGTACGTGCGCCTGATCCCAGTGTGCCATAGACTTCAATATCAACGGTTTGTGCGCTATCGGTTGGGTTTTTGATGATTTCCATATATCGCGCGAAATTGTAATTTTTTGAGACATAGATTCGTCGTCTGATTTCTAAATTGGTATTAGGTTCGGTGTAGCGGCTGGTGATGACTTCGCGGCCTTGGGTTGCCAAGCTGCTGGGGTTGCCGATGTAGTTGGTGCTGTTGACACGTAGATTGTACATATTTTGGTAAGCATTGAGCGTTCCATTGACCAGCACGCCATTATCACCGATGTCGTATACAAAACTTTTACCATCAATGAGTTGAATTGCTGATGCATAAATGGGTAGCCAACACAGCATAGCCAGTGTGACCCATAGCGGTCTTATCATAGACGGTCTCCAGTGTTTTTTGAAAAATTGATTGTTTTTATACTTTTATGTGTAAAGCGTGTCAAGAATGGATTGTTTATTTTTAGGGTTTTAGGATTGGTTTAATGGGTGGTGTGAACATGATGACACAGATTTAAAGAGTTTTAGGATTAAAACATGGTTTGCCTCAATTCTTAAAAAATCCAGTAAATCCAGATTCAGACTTTTGAACATGATTATGCGGATTTAAAGATTTTCAGGATTAAAGCATGGTTTGCCTCAAGCCCTAAAAGTGCCTACAATCAAAATCCTGTCTATCCTTTAATCCGTTACATCATGTTCAAAAGACAATCATCATGACCGACCTAGACATCATCAAAAAATTAGAGCAAGAAATTGGTAGAAATTTAGAACAAATTAGTTTAGATAATATTACTGATTTAGATAGTAAAAACTGCTATGCAGTAAATGAAAATAAAAATGTAATTGGTTTGAATTTGGATCAAATGGAACT
>JADGDW010000004.1:17890-50380 GCA_016744725.1 Candidatus Albibeggiatoa sp. nov. BB20
CCCTAACGTCCCTAGCACTCTTATTTCTTTAAGAAATTTATCTATTTTATCTATAGTGAGTAATAGAATTAAAATATTACCAAGCTCATTTAATCAGTTACAAAACTTAAATTATTTAAGATTAGATAATAACGAACTAAAAGAGTTACCAGTATCATTTGGGAAACTGAAGAGTTTGAATAAATTATGGCTAAGTAGTAACAAGCTTTCAGAATTGCCTATGCCGTTTGGGGAACTAAAGAATTTGAGGGAATTATATTTAAATAATAATCAGCTTTCAGAATTGCCTATGTCGTTTGGGGAACTAAAAAATTTGAGAGTTTTAGTATTAGAAAATAATCAGCTTTCAGAATTACCAGTATCGTTTGGGAAACTGAAAAGTTTGAATAAATTATGGCTAAGTAGTAACAAGCTTTCAGAATTGCCTATGTCGTTTGGGGAACTGAAGAGTTTGAATAAATTATGGTTAAGTAATAACAAGCTTTCAGAGCTGCCTACGTCATTTGGGGAACTAAAGAATTTGAGTGTTTTAGTATTAGAAGATAACCAACTTTCAGAGCTACCCATGTCGTTTAAAGAATTAAGAAATTCGTTCAAACTTTTCGTACGAGGAAACCCATTAGAAACACCTCCAATAGAAGTAGCCCAAAAAGGCATCGAAGCCATCCGCAACTATTTTGAAGCCTTAGAAGCAACGGCTGGAGAACAAAAACAACCCTTAAACGAAGCCAAAGTCCTATTTGTTGGACAAGGCGAAGTCGGTAAAACCTCTTTAGTCAAACGCTTAGTATTCAATGAATTTGATAAACACGAAAATAAAACCAATGGCATCAACATTGAAAACTGGGCATTACCCGTCAATGAGCAAGATATACAACTCAATTTATGGGACTTTGGCGGACAAGAAATCATGCACGCCACCCATCAATTTTTCCTCACCAAACGCAGCTTGTATATTTTAGTCCTCGACGCTCGCCAAGACGAACAACAAAGCCGTATCGAATACTGGTTAAAACTGATTCAAAGCTTTGGCAGCAACTCCCCTATCATCATTGTCATCAACAAAATAGACCAACACCAATTGCAACTCAACAAACGTGGCTTACAAACAAAATACGCAGGGATTCAAGCTTTTATCGAAACCTCTTGCTGTCAAAATCAAGGCATAAATGAACTCAAACAAACAATACAACAAGCCCTCAGTGAAATGCCACATATTCATGATTCATTACCCGCGAGCTGGTTTGATTTAAAACAACGTTTAGAAAAAATGAATGAAGATCATATTTCCTACGAAAAATACCAAAATCTGTGTAAACGCCGCAAAATCAGTAATCAATCCCATCAAAAAACCCTACTTGCGTTTCTACACGACTTAGGTGTTGTGCTAAATTTCCAAGATGATAAGCGTTTAAAAGACACCAATGTACTGAATCCTGAATGGGTCACAGAAGGCATTTATAAACTACTCAATGCACACCAATTATTCCATAGCAAAGGGGTTTTACACTGTGATGATTTAGAAGGATTGCTCGGCGAACGCTATCAAAACAAACAACAATTTATTATTGATATGATGGAAAAATTTGAATTATGCTTTAAAATCGAAAAAAACCAATATTTAATTCCCAATTTACTGCCCAAAGAACAACCTTATCTGGATAATTGGGATTATAAAAACAGCCTTGCATTCCAATTCCACTATGACATCCTTCCTACCAGCATCATGTCACGCTTTATCGTCAAAATGAACAACCATATCGTGGACAAAAACTATTGGTTTAGCGGCGTGATTCTCAAACACGACAACAACCAAGCACTGGTTAAATCCGATGTCGAAGACAAAAAAATCCAAATCTGGGTCATAGGCAACACCAAAGGCAAACGCAGTTTTTTACAAATCATTCGTGCAAAACTCAACGATATTCACAAAAATTTACACAAAATCAATGCACGTGAAATAGTGGTTTATCAAGATATAGAATTGGAATATAAGGACTTATTGGATGTAGAAGAGATGGGGGAAACAGATTTTTTAATTCCTAAACTCAAGAAACGAGTACCACTTGCAGAATTGCTCGATGGCATTGATGAAAAAGCAGTGCGTCAACTCTCTGAGAACACAAAACGGATTGGAGAAACAAGCAAAGAAGAACAAAAAACAGCAGAGAAATTTCGATTTACTGTGACAACGACTTTAACCGCTATTGGTTTAACTCTCACAGCAATTGGTATAGCACTTCGTGTCTTTGGAATTATTTAAATCCTCTTTTGCTTTCAAATGAGGAATATTGCTTAAAAGCTCTGTTTCTTGGTTCTCAAAGCAGAGCTTTGCTAGCAGGCATTCCCAAAGAGACTTTGGGAACGAGAGGACGAGAGGAAACTACTTATTCTCGAAAGATCAGCAGCCTTAATTCATCAAACAACCACTGAATCATCCTCAACCAAATCCCCTAACACCTCAAACAAAGCCTTAACCAAATGGGCAAACTTCGAAGTCATCACCATAAAATCGGCTTGCTAGTTACTAAAATACTAACAACCCTTTAAATATTATTTCAACAATTCAGCCATTTTCTCAGTGGTTGGATGTTCCACAACCCCTTTTTCAGTCACAATCGCATCCACTAATTCTGCTGGAGTCACATCAAACACAGGATTCCACGCATTTGCACCTTCAGCCGCAATCATTTTACCGCCAATACTCAACACTTCTTCCGCTGTGCGTTGTTCAATTTCAATCGCATCACCATTTGGCAAGTTGTAATCAACGGTAGACATTGGCGCAACCACCATGAATTTAACTCCATGCTGCCGTGCTAACACCGCTAAACTGTAAGTACCAATTTTATTTGCTACATCACCATTCGCCGTAATACGATCAGAACCAGTAATTACCCAATCTACTTTACCTTGGCGCATCAATGTTGCTGCTGCACCTTCGACTATCAAGGTCACAGGAATTTTATCTTGTACTAATTCCCATGCAGTCAAACGTGCACCTTGCATCCAAGGCCGAGTTTCATCTGCATACACATCTGTAATTTTACCATTTGCATAGCCACTACGAATTACACCCAAGGCTGTACCATAACCACCTGTTGCCAATGAACCCGTGTTACAATGGGTCAATACCCGACATTTTTCTGGAAATAATGCAGAACCTAATTCACCCATGGTTTTATTAGCTGCAATATCTTCCTCATGAATGCGCTGCGCCTCAGCTAACAAAACAGGCTCTGGATTGCCCTCAATTTGCCCAAACAAGCCTTTCATGACTTCTAACGCCCAGACTAAATTTACCGCAGTTGGACGAGCATTTGCTAGAATATCCAAATCCGTTGCAATTTCAGTTTGCCAATGATTAGGTTTTTTTGCATAAGCAGCCCGTGCTGCCAATACCACACCAAACGCAGCTGTGACACCAATTGCTGGTGCACCACGTACTACCATATCCTTAATGGCCTGAGCCGTGTCTGCTGCTGTTTCAAGCGTTAGCAAAATTTCTTCATGCGGAAGCTTACGTTGATCTAAAAGCTTAAGGACATTATCTTGCCAAATGACCGCACGGATAGTATCGTATTGTTGAGTCATAATTGCTTGGTTTATAGTTGTGGAAAGAAGGTGCATTTTAACGTATTTTGTTATCATAATGCAGAAACCCATCAAACCGAATGCCTAAAATAAACCAAAGCCTAAAAAATAGCCATATATTCAATATATTAAGTAAATTTAATCATTTGTGAGCTGAAGCCGATGAATACAATTATTGATGATGATCGTCAACGTTTTATTCCTGTTAATTTACAAGAAATTATAGATGATTTATGTCAAACTCCAGATTGGAGTGAAGAACAAAGAAAAGACTTTAATAGTTTTTGCCATGTATTTGCGGCCTTGTATCATTATAAATTTAAAAATCAAATTGATGAAATTAAGCGAGCCTATCAACCTTTTAATCCTGACTGCGATGTTGTCACGAAAAAGCAATATTCACAGCAAGATTGTCAACAATTGCGTGATACTTTAGTTAATCATGTAAAAAATCTACTTAATCACGCAAACTATGAAGCCCTGTCGATCGATGATATTAATTTAGCGATGACGGAAGCTTCACCTTATGGCATCAATGTCACGGTTAACTTAGATGATTATGCCGATATGTTGCTTTATTATCGTGGAGCAGCCACTCAAGTTGAGTATAGACGTAGTTGGCGTAATTTATTCTTATTTAAGCGAAAAGTAGAAGTTCCCATCTATAAACGCTTATTTGTGCTGCTTAACTTCAAAACCAAAGTACAACGTGTACGTGAGATGATGCAAGCCGACAGTAAACTATCTGAAAAACAGGCTATTCAGCAACTTAAACGTTTTTATAGTAAAGATTTAGAAAATGCAGATATTGAAAAACATATTTTTGTTAAATTGTTTAAAAATATCCCGCGTTATGACTTGGAAATGTTATTTCCAAACCAGAAAATACGTTTTAAACTTTTGGATAAATTAAAAATTGCGGTAACAGGTAGTGGCGGTCTTATTGGGGGTTCAATCGCGCTTTTAGGTAAGATAAGTTTGATTGCAACCAACCCGCTTGGGTTTTTATTTGCCATTTTTGGTTTTATCGCTGTTATTGTGCGTCAAATCATGAATATATTTAACCATCAAACTAAATACATGATGGTACTGTCGCGTAACTTATATTTTCATAATTTAGATAATAACTTTGGTGTATTTGGTCATTTAAATGATTTAGCTGAAGATGAAGAATGCAAAGAAGCTATATTGGCTTATTATTTCCTATTCACTCAGCCAGATCAGTTATGGACTGAAGCCGAATTAGACAAAACTATTGAACAATATTTGCATGAAAAATATGATATTAATGTTGATTTTGAAGTAGATGATGGTTTGCGTAAGTTAACAGCAGAGCAGTTATTAATCTCGGAAGATGGCGTACTCAAAGCGTTGGACTTAAAAACAGCTTGCCAGCGTTTGGATAAACAGTGGGACGACTTTTTTTCATTTTAGCAGCACAATATTCCTATCATTTAGGTATGGCATTATTTCCTTTACAGTTTAAAACCGATGACCAAACGGCTGTAATGACACCATCTATCTACGATTTGACCTAACTAGTTGCAAAGTTATTTGAAGCTTAAGTGTGTGCGTCTTATGCTTATATTAGATATTAATAATAATCTATAAGACCTACCTGCTAAAACTCTGTAGATTTTTTAATCTAGAGAGTCTGACCTGACGCATAATAGAATCTAAGCACGCACTTTTTATCATTGCTGTTAATTGTTATACAAAAGGGTTTGTTATGAATGCGAAACAGGTTGCTTTAGTTCTATGTATTTCTGTTTTTGTCAGCTTTGTAGGGGAAATTAGCGCGGCTTACGCTGCAAACTCAACACACGTTTCTCGACTCAAAAAAACTAAAAACTGTAATCGTTGTAACTTAGCCAGTGCCAATTTAACGGGTAGCCGTTTGATTCGTGCTAAATTACGTAGTGCTAATCTACGCAACGCACGATTACGGGGAGCGAACTTACGTGGTGCTGATTTAACCCGAGCTAACTTAACTCGAGCACGCTTACGTTACGCGAACTTACGTAGTGCCAAAATGGGTAGTGCTAATTTAAATCGAGCCAATTTACGCGGTGCTAATTTACGCGGCGCACGTTTAGGTCGGGCGAATTTAAGTTATGCCGATTTACGCGGAGCGAATTTGCGTGGTGCAGATTTACGTCGAGCCAATTTACGCGGTGCAAAGTTCAAACAGGCAGATTTACGTGGCGCAAAATTAAAAGGGGCTAAAAATGGCAACTTTAGAGGGGCTAAAAATGTCCGACGCTAGCCGCTTCCAAAATTTCACTAAACCGTTAAACATAAGTTTGGTTTAAGCTGAGCTTGATGCGAAGCAGAAATGAGAATATTCTGTAATGTATCAGTAAGCTGACGAAAAGGAATTTAAATAATTTAGGAAACGATAGCTATAACAGCACTATATTGCAAAGCAGTTAATTTTTAAAAATATTCCCAAATAGATTGACTACTTTCGACCAGACAAGAAGTGTGTGACCATCAAACCTTTGCCCTTGACTTCAATTGGGCCTCGATATTCCAAGTGGAATTTATCTTTAATTTTATTATAAGTCGCATCCGAAATTTGCACTTTACCTGGTACGCCGTGCGACTCCATACGGCTAGCAATATTCACGGTTTCGCCCCATAAGTCATAGTTAAACTTATTCTTGCCAATGACACCCGCAACTACAGGGCCTGTGTGAATCCCAACTCGAATTTCAAAACTTTCACCATGCTGGCGGTTCAAACGTTCAATTGCATCAAACATGTCAATCGCCATATCAGCAACCGCCTCGGCATGATCTGAACGCGGTGTTGGTAAACCACCGACCAACATATACGCATCACCAATAGTTTTAATTTTTTCCAAACCGTGCAGCTCAGTCAAAATATCAAATGCTAAGAAAATTTCGTTTAATTTCTCAACTAATTCGGACGCGGCAATACCTACGGATAACTCAGTAAAACCAACCAAATCTGAAAATAAAACTGTCACTTCAGGAAAACTATCCGCGATAGTACGTTCACTGCGCTTCAAACGATCAGCAATAGGTTTGGGTAACACGTTCAATAATAGCTTTTCAGATTTTTCCTGTTCCGCTTGTAAACGTTCCATAAACGCATGTTCCCGATCACGTAAACGTTTTCGTTCCAAAGAAGCTGAAATTTTGGCATTAAGAATAATTTGATTGAATGGTTTTTGAATAAAATCTTCTGCACCCATGGTGATACAACGCACCACACCATCAATTTCATCCAATGCAGAAATCATCAATACAGGAATATGCTTATATTTATCATCATTTTTCAACTGTTCTAACACTTGGAATCCATCGACTCCCGGCATAATCACATCGAGTAAAATTAAATCATAAGGCGCATCTTTAACTGCATCTAAGGCCTCTTGCCCATCGGCAGCAGTATCGATAATAAAACCTTGTTTCCCTAAACGCCGTGATAATAAATCACGATTACTTTCTTTATCATCAACGACCAGTAAACGCGCTGCATCTTGCACCACAGTATCATGTGTTATGGGTTTTGATAAAAGATGATTACTACTACTCATCACCGCATCAATAATCGTCCCACCAGCACTGTCAGGTAAATTTGGAATTGGCGACTGATCATTACCATTTTCAGAGAAAAAGCTTAAGTCATTAATCAGACTCAGTAATTTCCTTGATAGGCTTAATATTTTATCTAAATCACCACACGCCTCGCGTTGCACTTCACGATCTAAATCTTCAAGCAACATTTCACCAAAACCAATCAGGGCATTAATTGGAGTACGTAAATCATGACGGGTCGTAGCATCAAATACTGCGCCATTGATTTCCCCATCAGGAAAATGTTCTTTTGCAAATAATCGCTTGATTAAATTAGAGAGTTGCTCGGATGCACTGCGCATTTTATTTAAATCAGGTGCAAAACTTTGGCAACCCACATCTGATTTTGCATATTCCAACAACACTTCAAGATGGGCATGAATCGTCGAAGTCGGTGTGAGCAAATCAACACCAATATCAATCAAATCATCATCATTTTGGCTAGATGAGCTTGCTTGTTTGACCAAGGTTTTTCTATTGCCACTTAACTTAGGTTTATTAGATTCAGAAGGGACTTTTTTCTTAATAAAACCAAGGTCTTCAATGACAAATAATAACTTACGAGATAAACTACCAATTTGCTCCAGTTTTTGACAGGCATTATGCTCTTCAAAATCTTGCTCAAATTCTTCTAGCAATAGCTCACTAAACCCAATCAGTGCATTAATCGGGGTTCTTAAATCATGTCGAACTGTGGTGGAAAAGCTTTCAGGATCAACTGAGCCATTTTCATATCCACCAATATCAAACAAAGAATCAACTTGATTAGATAAGTTTTGCCCAGCTTTTAAAATTTTCTGCAAATCATCAATAAACACCTGCCATTTAGGTTTAACTTGCGCATATAACGATAATTCACTGGCAAGATGTACCACTTCTTCAATGAGCTCTTTAAGCTGACTGCCAATTTCTAAAATGTCATCTGCTTCGGTATTGTCTACCGCTGTCGATTTTTCAACAGGCTCAGCAGGCGACGCACCTTTATTACCAATACGACCTAATTCATCAATTAAAGTCAGCAATTTACGCGCATAATTCAAGACTTTGTCAATGTCACCACACGCTTGCTCGCCGTTAGGATCATCGGCTAAATCTTCTTGCACCATTTCCCCATAACCTAAAATCGCATTAATGGGAGTGCGCAAATCATGGCGAACAGTTGAGCCAAATGCCTTGACATCAATATTGCCATCAGGATAAGTATTTTTATCAAAGGTGTGGGAAATAAGTGTGGATAATTGTTTAGCAGCTTGCAACATTCTTTGAATATCAGGCACAAACTCGTTCCACGCTAAAGTACTCTCAGCATTGGTGAGTAGTGTTTCAATGTAGCCAATTACGGTATGCGTCGGGACTTGTAATTTATCCTGCATTTCCCTTAATTGTGCATCACTGATAATGGCCTCAATGTTGCCATTCCCAACTGATTGAGCTTCAGTAGGAATTGTGGATGCTGCATTCATCTTGAATCATCTGAGATTTAAGAGCCTAAAAGTGCTTGGATTTTGCCAAGTAAACGTGGTAATTCAATCGGTTTGGTATCATAATCATCACAACCAGCGGCAAGGGCTTGTTCACGATCACCAGACATGGCATGAGCAGTTAAAGCGATAATCGGTACGTTTTGAGTAGCATCATCTGCTTTGATTTCTTTGGTTGCAGTCCATCCGTCTTTAACAGGTAAACTCATATCCATTAGAATCAAATCTGGGTTTTCTGCGTGCGCCATATCAACGCCTTGCCCACCGTCTACAGCAATCACAACCTCAAAGCCTTTGCGGGTCAAGCGTCGGGATAGCATATCACGGTTCATTTCATTATCTTCTACCAATAAAATCTTGGGCATTGAAATTCTCCTTTGAACTGCAAATCTATATCAAAATTCCATACTTTGGAAAGGGGTTACACATTGTATCATCTCAAGCAGTGCCTTGTTCCATGTCCTCATGGTCAGAAGCAACTGCATAAACTAGACCACCTATTGTATCAAGCAATTGTTCGCGTGTATAAGTCCCTTTGAATAATATGGACTCTACTTCGTTATTTAAACGCTTCTGTTCAGCTGGACTCAAGTCTCTTGCGGTAATGACAATGATAGGAATTGAACGCCATTGGGGCTTATTGCGCAATTGACGAATAAATTCAAACCCATTCATTTCTGGTAAATTTAAATCAAGTAAAATTAAATCTGGTCGATGATGGCGAATAAAACGGAGTCCCATTTGTCCACTATGCGCCTCAAATACAAACCAGTTGGCATGTTCCAATAGTTTGACTAAAGCAGTTCGGGCATTAATATCGTCTTCAATCACTAGGCACGACCAGTGTTTGTGAGTACGGTGTTTTTGTAATAATTCAAGTAATGCAGGCATTTCAAACGGCTTTTCTAAATAGGCCACCGCACCGAGTGACTTAGCCCGCACTTGATGGTCTTCCTCAGTGGTCACAATAACAGGAATGTGTTGCAAATCTGCGTTAGTTTTAAAATTAACTAAAATTGACCATCCTTCAGGAATTTCTGAGTCCATTATGACAAAATTAGGATGGGTCTTATAGGTTAATTTCAAGGCTTGTTTAGCATCAGTTGCAACAAAAACTTCGTAACCCTGTTCTAGTAAGGTTCGTTTTAAGTTATCACGTAAATGAGTATCACGATCCACAATCAGAATATGCCCTTGATAAATATGTCTTGAGCCAACGTCATCATCGTCTAAGACTTCTTCTACAACAGTTGTAGGCAGACGAATCACAAAAGTGCTGCCAACGCCTTCTTGGCTTTCCACTTTAATCTGTCCACCCATCATTTCACAGAATTTCTTGGTAATTGCTAAACCTAAACCTGTACCGCCAAATTCACGCGTCGTTGAAGCATCTGCTTGGATGAACGCGGAGAATATTTTATCTTGTTGATCGGGACTCATACCAATCCCACTATCACAAATCCGAAATACTACCCAGTCATTACCACCTGTGGTTTCGCGTGTGATGTATAAGGCGACATTACCCTTTTTAGTAAATTTGCTGGCATTACTGAGTAAGTTAAATAAATTTTGCCGCACTTTAGTCAAGTCTGCGTGCATTGTACCTAAATCATCCACGCAATGGATTTCTAAACGATTATGATTTTTTTCAATCAACGGATAAATCGTTGTTACGACATCACTAATCATGTCATTAATATTGAACGTTTCCAGATATAAATCCATTTTACCTGCTTCAATTTTGGACAGGTCTAAAATATCATTAATCAACGCTAGCAAATGTTTACCCGCACCATGAATCTTTTTTAAATCGGGTAAATAATTCATTTGGCCTAAATCTTCGGCTTCCTCTTGCAACATTTCACTATAACCAATGACAGCATTCAGCGGTGTGCGCAGTTCATGGCTCATATTAGCTAAGAATTGGCTTTTAGAGCGATTAGATAACTCAGCTTGTTCAATTGCCGCTTGCAAGGCTTCTTCGGTGCGTAAACGCTCTTTTAATTCAGCTTCTAAATTAGCTTGGACTTTACTAATTTTATGATAGAGATAGGTGAAGTTGAGACTTGCAACTAAAATAGCAAAAAAAGCCGCTAATGCAAAATAAAACCAATTCGCATGTTGTTTAAATAATTCGCTAAATGTGATTTTTCCATAATTTTCATAAGGAGGATAATGTAAGGTTTGCAGCACCTTATGCACAGATTGGTAGTTAGCAGGAATTGCCCAACTATAGTCAGCTTTACGCGCCATGGTTAATAAGCTAATCGAGACATTATCCAACATCTCTTGTGATACCCGATGCGAGGCAACCCAAGCCCATTCAGGATATAAATCACCACTGTGACGCAAAGGCAGTTCCTTCATTTTTTGAGGGGTCAGTATTTTCAAATGTTCAAGATCAATCTTGCCTTGTTGATATAAGCGTTCTAGCACCCCGCTAGGTAAACTACCGACATCAACTAAACTGGTTTCTACTTTGTTTATCACTTCAAATGTAGAAGCTTGCGGACGCAAATGCACTTCTTTGGCTAAATCCACATTATTTTTCAATTGATATTGGCTGAGTTGCCAACCTGAAAAACTATGCTTATCTACTAAAGCTAACAGTTTACCTCGTATATCTTGTAGTGTCTGAATATCATCTCTTTTCGTATGGGTAAATAACACATTGCTTAATTGATTATAAGCTTGTCTATCAATCCAATGACGTAATGAGGCCAACACTTGACCTTGGTAATCCTTTTCTAATTGAATCGTAATACTAGGACTCACAAACATAAAATCAAAATCCGCCGCCTGTTGAATAATATTTTGTGCATCATAAACCTGCATCGTAAAGCGAATATCAGTGAATACGGTATTCAGATAATTTACAGTTGCTTGGGCGTGCTTTATCAATTCAGCTCTATCTTGTTGTTGTAGAACGGCTATTTTGAATGGTGTATTTGCATCTTCTGGTGTTTGTAGCAAATCCGCTGCAACGGGGAGGTGACATAGGAATAAAAATAAGCAACAAAGACAGTAAGTACTTTGCAATCGATATTGAGAAAAAGACCTTTTCATTGATTTGGAGTTTAGATTTTAAATGTTTGATTTGTGCGAATTGTATACCAAATGAGAATAATTTTCGATTTTAGATTTTACGTTTCCGATAGAAGGGGTTATTTTCACGGCTCGTGCGCCTTTATCAGGGTAAAAAGTGTATACCCATGAATCAAGATTGTTGATGCAAAAATATCTAGCAAATGTAATCAAGCACACATTGTTTAAAATCCATAAATAAACACGGCACTGTGAGCATGTTGAGTTTGCTGTATTTGTGTATTCGAGATTGCTTGAATAGAGTAAAATCTTATTATCCACTTTAAGTAAATTAAAATAATTTATTTGATGTTGACCCATCATGCTTGACTTTGAAAACAATAACAATTCAAAATGTGATGACTAACAGTCTGAATCATGTTTTTTTGATAAAAGGATTTACAGGTGCAACATGGCTAATAAACGCGACTTATTGATTGAAATCGGCACAGAAGAATTACCACCAAAAGCCCTACTGACACTGTCTGAAGCATTTTCCTCTGGTATTTGCAGTGGATTAGAACAAAATCAGCTTAACTATTTATCAGCAACGCCATTTGCAACGCCACGCCGTTTAGCCGTGCATGTGAAAGGGGTGGAAGAAGTACAAGCAGATCGTGAAGTAGAAAGACGCGGGCCTGCACTCAAAGCCGCCTATGATAAGGATGGCAATCCAACCAAAGCTTTACAAGGTTTTGCCCGTTCTTGTGGGGTTGAACCTGATGCACTGGAAACAGTTGAAACCGATAAAGGTCAATGGTTGGTTTTTCGTAGCACTCAAAAAGGCCAGCAAACTGAAGCTTTAATTCCCGATATGATTAATGCAGCACTCAATGCTTTACCGATCCCAAAACGGATGCGTTGGGGTGATTTAGACTCAGAATTTGTACGCCCTGTACATTGGTTAACCATATTGTTTGGGGAGCAAGTCGTTGAAACCGAAATTTTAAGTGTGAAAAGTGGCAATGCGACTCGCGGTCATCGTTTTCATCATCCAGAACCGATTATCATTAAGCATCCAAATGAATATGTAAAAACCTTAGAAGAGCAAGGCAAAGTGTTTGTGGTATTTTCAGTACGTAAGGATCGTGTTAAAAATATGGTACAAGCCTCGGCTGAAGAAGTCGATGGACAGGCGGTGATTGACCCTGATTTACTGAATGAAGTCACCAGTTTAGTTGAATATCCAATGCCAATTATGGGTTCATTTGATAAGAAATTTTTAGATGTGCCACAAGAAGCCTTAATTTCAGCCATGCAAGGTCATCAAAAGTATTTCCCTGTGGTTGATGATGAAGGCAAATTGATGCCGTATTTCATTACAGTCAGCAATATTGATAGTTCACAGCCAGAAGTGATTAAAAAAGGTAATGAGCGAGTGATTCGGCCACGTTTTGCTGATGCGATGTTTTTTTGGGAACAAGACAAAGCCCACAGTTTAGAAAGCCGTTTAGAAAGCCTGAAAAGTGTGACATTCCAACATAAATTAGGCAGTTTGTACGATAAATCTAAGCGAGTAGCGAAATTAGCTGGCGAAATTGCCAAACAATTAGGCGCAGAAGAATTACAAGGGATTCGTGCTGCACAATTATCTAAATGTGATTTAATGTCAGAAATGGTTGGGGAATTCCCAGAATTACAAGGCATTATGGGTGAATATTATGCCAATCATGATGGGGAAACCAAACAAGTGGCCGTCGCATTACGTGAACAATATATGCCACGTTTTGCAGGAGATTTGTTGCCAGAAACGATTTTAGGTCAAGCGGTTGGGATTGCAGATAGATTGGATACTTTAGTCGGTATTTTTGGTATTGGTCAGCCACCAACAGGTGATAAAGATCCATTTGGTTTACGTCGTGCCGCATTGAGTATTTTGCGGGTTTGCGTGGAATCTGAATTGCCATTGAATCTTAAAGCCTTATTGCAACAGGCACAGGCTGGTTTCACCGACAATATGATTGATGCTAAAGCCCATCAGCAAGTATTTGATTTCATGTTAGAGCGTTTACGAGGTTATGCACAAGATAGGGGTGCGCGTTATGACAGTGTGGATGCAGTATTAAGCTGTCGTCCTGATTCTCCGTATGATGCAAGCTTGCGGATGCACAGTGTTGAAGGATTCCGTGCATTGGATGCAGCGGCCAGTTTAGCCAGTGCCAACAAGCGAATTCATAATATTTTGAAAAAATCAGATGATAAATTGCCAGAAACGACTGATCCAACCTATTTTGAACATGCAGCAGAACGGGCTTTATACGATAAATTGGCTGAAGTGCAAGAAGTGATTGCACCATTATTAAAAGCAGGTGATTACACCCAAGCTTTAGAAAATATGGCGGGTTTACGCGAATCCGTTGATCGTTTTTTTGATGAAGTGATGGTTATGGCTGAAGATGCTACAGTGCGAGCCAATCGTTTAGCATTCTTACAGTCTGTGCGCCACTTATTTTTACAAATTGCTGATATTTCTAAATTGAATGTTGGTTAATACAGGAATTTAAAAGCGTTGGCTTTGGAGTCAGCAGCAGATTTAAAGCTCATAAAACACCGTTCATGTAGACTTTCAGATCAAGTTTGCATAAATGATTTGTGTTTAATATGCTCCAAAGCTGATGTTTTATACTCTAATCAAGTATTTTATGATTAATATCAATTGGCTAAATAAATTTAATTATAGAGACAATCCGTTCTAACTATGGTGAATTTCTTGTTATGTATTAGGATTGGTAGTCCTTTAATATTTAAAATATCAAACACTTTAAAATTTGAGGACTGCCAGTCCTATATCACTTTAAAATAAAACGACTATAGTTGATTCATATAATCCAAAAGCCACATTAAAACTATCCAAAGTATTGAAAATGAAACGTATCCTTTTCGTATGTAGTCAGAATCGTCTGCGTAGTCCCACGGCTGAAACTATATTTTCAGAGTATCCAAACCTAGAAGTGCTATCAGCGGGAACAAATCATGATGCAGAAACACCATTGTCAGGGGATTTAATTGATTGGGCAGATGTGATTGTTGCGATGGAAAAAACACATAAAAATAAAATTTCAAAAAAATTTAAGGTGCAGCTTGCTCATAAACGAATGGTGGTTTTAGATATTCCTGATAATTACGAATACATGCAGCCTGAATTGGTTAAAATACTCAAGGTAAAATTACCGCGAGTGATTCAGTTTTAGTGGCAGCCCCGCATTTTAAAACAATATAATACTTGTCTTACTCAGGACTGCCATTCATCAAATATTCAAGCGTCTTTTCTACTGACTATTAGCCATTGAAGCGTTGGAAAACTAAAGTGGCATTCGTACCACCAAAGCCAAAACTATTAGACATTATAGTATCTAAGGTTTTATCTTGTCTTTCTGTGACAATCGGCATGCCCTTAGCAGCGTCATCCAATTCAGTAATATTAGCCGAAGCAGTGATAAAGTTATTTCCCATCATCAATAAACTATACACGGCTTCGTTCACGCCAGCTGCACCTAAAGCATGACCTGTCAAAGACTTAGTCGAGCTAATGGCTGGCATTTTATCACCAAACACTGTTCTGATCGCTTCCAATTCACGACTATCACCAACAGGGGTACTTGTTCCATGGGCATTGATATAATCAACAGACGTATCAACAGTTGATAAAGATTGTTGCATACAACGCACAGCACCTTCACCTGATGGTTGAACCATATCATAGCCATCAGATGTTGCGCCATAACCCACTAATTCACCATAAATTTTTGCGCCCCGAGCTTTAGCATGTTCCAATTCTTCTAACACAACTAAACCACCGCCGCCAGAAATCACAAATCCATCACGACTCGCATCATAAGGACGTGAAGCCAATTCAGGCGTATCATTGTATTTGGAAGATAACGCGCCCATTGCATCAAACAACATGGTCATCGCCCAATGCACTTCTTCGCCACCACCAGCAAACACAATATCTTGTTTACCCATTTGAATTTGTTCGTAACCATTACCAATACAGTGCGCACTGGTTGCACATGCAGAACTAATGGAATAATTCAAACCTTTAATTTTAAACGCAGTGGCTAAACACGCTGAAGTGGTACTGGCCATAGTACGGGGCACCATATAAGGGCCAATCTTTTTAGTTGCCCCTTTTTTGCGCAAAATGTCTGCTGCCAATACTTGATTATCTGGTGAAGCACCACCTGAACCAACAATTAAACCCGTTAAGGGATTAGAAACGTCAGATTCTTCTAAACCCGCGTCTTCAATTGCTTCACGCATTGCAATATAGTTAAATGCCGCAGCATCACCCATAAAACGACGTAATTTTTTATCAATGACCGCATGCGTATCTAAATCTATTGCGCCATGGACATTAGTTCTAAATCCCATATCCACATAAGTTTGGTCAAAGCTAATGCCTGAACGCCCTTGATATAAAGCATCTTGTACTTCTTGCTTATTATTGCCAATACAACTGACAATACCCAGTCCTGTTACAACAACACGTCTCACTGTTTGCTCCCCCTAGAAATTCTCTGTGGAAGTAAAAAGCCCAACCCGCAAATCTTTAGCAGTATAAATGCGCTTGCCATCTACTTCCATGTGTCCATCCGCAATACCCATAACGAGCTTACGTAAAATAACTCTTTTCATTTCAATCTGATAGGTTACTATTTTATTTTTTGGTGTGACTTGCCCTGTGAATTTTACTTCTCCAGAACCTAATGCACGCCCTCGTCCAGGTCCGCCCATCCAGCCTAAGAAAAATCCAACCAGTTGCCACATTGCATCTAAGCCTAAACAGCCCGGCATGACAGGGTCACCAGGGAAATGACAATCAAAAAACCATAAATCTGGATTAATATCTAATTCCGCTATAATTATTCCCTTATCAGCAATGCCACCTGTTTCAGTAATGGTTGTAATGCGATCAAACATTAACATTGGTGGCATGGGAAGTTGCGCGTTACCCGGCCCAAACATTTCACCTTGTGCGCATTGAATGAGCTCATCATATTCAAAACTATTCTTTTTTTGCATTCAGCTGTTCCCAGAAGACTTAAACGACATTGTTGGTTGAGTGAGATTTCAATAATCCTAAAGATTGGCAGTCTAACGAGGTTATCAATCCCAAAATCAGGAGTTATCTAAATTTTGAACCCTTACGAAGTGAACAGTATAGTATAGATTACAGATATATGAAAAATGCTTTTCTGCCAAAATTGGATTCTTTTCACAAAAACACTCAATATTGCCAAGCTTATATCAATGCAAAAATCTAAACTGACCTTGAATAAATAAGCCTAAAAACGCTTAAATATCTATACTAAGATAGACTGAATTTTGTGTAACTGGATCATTCAGTGACTGTATTTTGTTTTAACAAGTTACCGTATAGGCTGCAATTTGACATGAATTTTTGAGCAATTTTAACGTTATCTGGAATGTAGGTTTTTTTACCATATAACTTGAAAAAATAAGATACTTGTATACGATATGAACATGATGAAACCAGCGATTCAATTAGAAAATTTATTTTGCTTGTTTTTAGTCCATTTTGCGAACTAAAGCTTGATTTAAATTAGGCTGAGAGTTGGTGACATATTGCGTATCATTGGTTGTAGTGCGTTGATTTTCTGCATCGTCAAAACAAATTAACTTTTATTATGCTGCTCCATCCACTCGTCAACACAATCACCACAAAAAAAATTTTGAATCTTTTGAATTTTCTGCTTTGTTTCGTCTGACAATTCTTTATACCCATAAATAACTTCTGGTTCAAAGTTCAGCATTTTGAAACAATCATCGCAAATACAAAATTCTCCTGTGTAATCTTTATCTCGTATAATATTTCTTAAGTGAACGATGTTTATATGAAAATTACTTGGTATTTCTTTGTTAATTAATGCTTTGTAAAAATGTACGCATATTTCAGCAGGTGGAGCTAATCCATGTTTTTGACATCTAAAAATCATGTTAAATTTCCTTAACAGATTGAGGTTAAGAAACAACCTGAACACAAAGTAGTAAATTTAAATTATTTTAATGCTCAAGTTTACTAACAATTTTTACTGTGGAGGAGGTAGTGTTGAGATAAATCTTGCTCGCATGTAGTACAAGCCATTGGCATCGGCCGTATCGAACATTGAACAAAAAAGGTGTTTGTGTGTGGGTGGGTGGGTTGAGTGATTCACCTAGTCAAAACATTGGTAGTGGTATGAATCGTAGTGCAAAACTTTTTTTATGAGTAGCCACTTGATATTTCACAGGATTACCATTCAGTTTTTATCCTTTATTCAAATGGTAATGCCACTTAGGGATAGCTACAAATTATTTATTATTTTCCAGACTTTAGTGTCCATAATTTACATTGAAATTCAAACGCTTCAGAAATAACATAATTTTCTAAGTTTACTATTTTTGTTTCTAGCCCATTCAATTGTGTTTCAATATCGTTTAGTAATTCCGTTGGATTGCTATTCGTCACAAGCTTTTCAGGCTCAGGTGACTTATCCTCTAACATCAATGACATCACAATATAACTGGCAATAGTGATAAATGAGGTCAATGGGAATAATCCAAAAATAATTACTAATGTGCGTATCACTCCCACATCTTGCTGTAAAAACTCAGCCCAGCCAGCACATACGCCAAATAATTTGCCTTGTTGCGAATTACGATACAATACGGACTTAATCTTCATTTTGTTGCTTCCAATCAGGCACTATTTCATCCAAAATCGTTTCTAATATCACCACACGCTCAGCCAATTGTTGTGCTTGCTGTTGTAAAACTTCAATCCGTGCCTTATCATCGCTGGACAATTTGGCCGCTTTAGTGCGCATGGTGTAATGCAAAAACAGCCACAGTGGTATAATAAAAACGATAAAAAATACCACAATATTGCTTAAGTTGGTTACAATTGTTGCCATGGCTTATCTCGGTAGGGTTTAGATAACAAAATGCATTACACAGCCCATAACAAGGATACATTATGAGCAATCTCGCTAATGAAATTTATATGCTAATTGTATCGCATACTAAGTGGAAAAAGCGTTTACAGGAGATGGTAAATGCAGGTGAAGGCGATTTCGACAGTATGCTTAAAGAAGATTCTGAATTCTGTGAGTGGATTAAGTCCAATTCAGGTCAGTTTCAAGGTGATAGTCATTACGAAGCTGTGTCTAATTTGCACCAAGAATTCCATCGAGAGACAGAAAAAATTATTCAACTTGCAGCCGATAGTGACAAAGAAACAGCTTCCAAAGCAATGGATTATGGAAGTGATTATGAACGTTTGTCACAATTATTAGTTCAAAAAATTATCGCTTGGCATGATGAAGTCAGTAAAAGCCAGTAAAAATATTTAAAATAAATCAATAGTGTAAACCAGACATGAGTACGTCGTCTGGTTTGGTTTATTGACCTAATCCTGCTGCGCTTCTGCACTTTCTTCTTGCTGTAATTGCCACAAATTAGCATACGTGCCTTGCAATGCTAATAATTCTCCATGTGTACCCCGCTCAATGATCCGTCCTTGATCCATTACTAAAATTTGTTCCGCATCAATAATCGTAGACAAACGATGTGCAATCACCAATGTTGTATGATTAACTGCAATTTCTGCTAGCGCATTTTGAATCATTTTCTCTGATTTAGAATCTAGTGAAGAAGTCGCTTCATCAAAAATCAAAATCTTTGGCTGTTTTAAAATCGCGCGGGCAATCGCAACCCGTTGCTTTTCACCACCTGATAATTTTAAACCACGTTCGCCGACAAGCGTATCATAGCCTTTAGGCAAAGACTCAATAAAATCATGAATATGGGCTAATTTTGCGGCTTGAAAAATTTGCTCATGGCTGGCATTGGGTTTAGCATAGGCAATGTTGTAATAAATACTTTCATTAAATAACACTGTATCTTGTGGCACAATCCCAATTACAGCCCGTAAACTGTCCTGTGTTACATAACGTATATCTTGCCCATTGATTTGAATACCACCTTGCACCGTATCGTAAAACCGAAATAATAACCGTGCAATCGTTGACTTTCCTGCACCGCTGCTACCGACAATGGCAATTTTATGTCCAGCAGGAATATCAAAACTCACGTTATGCAAAATAGCCCGTTCAGCTTGGTAATGAAAACTAACATTTTCAAATTTAATACTGCCTGTTCCCACATCCAAATGGCTTGCATCGGGTTTATCAGTAATTTCAGGCTTTTCTTCCAATAATTTAAAAATCAAATCCATATCCACCATTGCATGTTTCATTGCACGATAAATCATGCCTAAAAAGCTCAAAGGGATAAATAATTGCAATAAGAAGGTATTAACCAACACTAAATCACCTAAACTCATCTTGCCTTGTAATACACCATAAGTTGCAAAAAACATGATTAAGGTGACACCAACAGAAATAATTGCGGTTTGCCCAAAATTTAATAGCGACATTGAGGTTTGGTTTTTAACAGCGGCATTTTCCCAAATATCCAAGGTCTCATCATAACGATTAAGCTCTAAACGCTCGTTACCAAAGGATTTAACTGTTTCATAATTAATCAAACTATCAATGGCTTGGCTATTGGCCTTGGATTCTTGGGTATTCATGATGTAACGAAATTCCATGCGCCATTCCATGGTCAAAATCGTAAATAAAATATAAACCGCAACTGTTGCAATCGTGATTAAGGCAAATTTCACATCATAATAAACCAGTAAAATGATAAAAATCAGCGCAAATTCGATAAAGGTTGGAACAATATTAAAAACCAAATAATTCATGATAGAGCTGACACTATGTGTGCCGCGTTCTAAATCACGGGAAATAGCGCCTGTTTTGCGTTCGAGGTGAAATCGAAGTGATAAAGCATGCAGATGTTTTAACACACTATTGGATAATTGACGCATCGCGTGATAACGCACTCGGGCAAAAATTGCGTCTCGCATCTCATTGAATAAGCCGCTGGCCAAACGTAATGCACCATAAGCAGAAAGTAACACAATCGGGATAAATTCAGGATTTTGACCAATGGTATCTAGAGCATCCACCAGTTCTTTCAATACAACAGGAACAGCAATATTGGCAACTTTAGCTAGAACAAGTGTTAATAGGGCTAATAAAACCCGCCCACGATAGTCCCATAAATAAGGCAACATGGAACGAAAATTTTGTCTATCATTACGTGGTTGTTTTGGTAAGTCAGTAAAACCTTTAGCATGGGCAGCTGTCATATTGGTAAAATTCAAGTGGTTAAACAAGCTGGCATCATAACAGGCTTATACAGACCAGTGAAGATAGGATTTAATCCAAATGTATAAAGCTTGATAATTATTTGAATATTAAGCAATATATGATTTTTGTTATATTGAGTAGTATACACCCCTTATAATTTTATAATATGCCCCACTATAAATATTTGTAATCATTAATTACAAATGAAACTATGGATTGTAAAAATAGCATAGAGTATGTAACAGAGCTCATAATATAATTTTTGTTGTGTTGAGTAGTATACACCCTCTTGCAATTTTGAATATGCACCACTATGTTGTTGTAAAGTCCTAAAGAAACTATAATAAACGGAACAAATAAATTTTTAATACTTAAATCATTATGGAGATGTATCATGGGTTTGTTTGATAATATGAATAAACAAAATGTGCAAGCAAAAGTCCCTCAAAGTGGTCAAGCGCAATCTGTTTTTTGGAATGATGAAGCAACAGCACCTAGTGTCAGTGACACTAATAAGTTAATTCGCAACACTTATACTTTGTTATCTTTAACATTGTTCTTCAGTGCGATTACGGGTGGTATTGCGATGGTAATGAATGCAGCTCCTATTCACTGGATATTATACTTAGTTGGTTTCCTTGGCTTATTCTTCTTAACCAATATGCTAAGTAACAGCGTATGGGGCTTAGTGTCTGTTTTTGCATTAACTGGCTTTTTAGGCTTTAATACGGGCGGCATTATTAATGTTTATTTAGGTCATTTTGCAAATGGGCAACAAATTGTCACATTGGCGTTCAGCATGACAGCCGCTATTTTCCTTGGCCTATCAGGCTATGCCTTGACAACGAAGAAAGATTTTAGTTATTTGGCTTCTTTCTTATTCGCAGGTGTGATTGTGGTGTTAATTGCAGCAGTAGCTAATATTTTCTTCCAAATTCCAGCATTGTCTTTGGCATTATCTGCAGTCATGGTATTGTTGATGTGCGGTTATATTTTGTATGACACCAGCAATATTGTGAATGGCCACGAAACAAATTACATCATGGCAACCGTTGCATTGTATGTGGATATTTACATTTTATTCATAAACTTATTGCAATTATTAGGTGCATTGATGGGCGAAGAATAGCCAGCAGTATATTAGTTGATTAGAAAAAGTCTCTGGGAGTGATCTCAGGGGCTTTTTTATTGGATAGAAATTATGATGAAATATGAAGGTATTTTGAGCATTTAAGAAATCAAAAATTAGACTTGGTAAATTAGATACGCCTGATGTGGAATTAAAATAAGTTTTATAAAACAGATAGTTATGAGAACTGTTTTTGAAGAGCTGACATATCTGTTTATTTAAATATCAAACACTTACAAAATCATTCCACATCAACCGTTAGATATAAAAATACGGCATTTTGATTTTAAGGGATTGATTTACTTCTATATCAAACTGAGATTAAAATATTTGTCTTTCTAACAAACAGTAATGAACCTGCCCCGCTATTTTGTCGCGAATTAAATTCCAATTATAAGGAAGAGCGACTGAATCTAATTCTTGTTCCATTTCAATATAAATGAGTGCATATTGGCTCAGCCATTGATTTTGCTCTAGAGATTGGCAACAGGCCTCTAATAAACTTTGTCTAAAAGGCGGATCAATAAACACAATATCAAATGGTTGGGATGGGGGAATTTGAAGAAATCTAATAGCATCGGTCTGAATAAGCTCAATTTTATCACTACCGAGTACCTGCAATTGCTGGCGTAGACTATTTGCAATTTGGCGATCTTTTTCAATTAATTGGACAAAACTTGCACCGCGTGAAACGGCTTCAATCCCTAATACACCAGAACCTGCAAACACATCTAAGCAACGACGTGTAGGCAAATGCCACTGTAACCAGTTAAATACGGTCTCTCTGATTCGGTCAGTCGTCGGGCGTAAACCTTGTCTATCTAAAACGTTAAGCTTGCGGCCTTTCCAATTACCACCAATAATTCTAACTTTACCCATTTATTTTAATTGTGGCCCTGAACCAGAATACGCATCAAGTAACAGCATGGTTTGTTCACCAATAATGCCATCAACTAAAAGTCTTTGTTTACGCTGAAATCCAACAACACGCCGTCGTAAACCTTTATCAAATTTAGCTGATAAATCCGCATCTGCTACTTGTTTATTTTCTAAAATATTCAAGCGTTTACGCACCCATCGCACATCATCATGGGTGATACCTGCACGTAAAATAGGTGTTGGCACGCTTGGCGGTCTCCATAACAATAAAAATTGTCCCAACCAATAATCGTTAATTTGCTGTTTGGAGAAATCAAAAATCTTACCATCAAAATTAAGTGTTACTAAATCATCTTGAATCTGTGTCACAACCGCATGATGCTGTTCACCTAATTCGGTGACTAATTCAATCACTGTTGGCCGATTGTAATTTTTAATATCTTTCCATTTGCCTGTTTGATACACACAAGATAAACCTTTACTCAATGCACGCTCACAGGCTGTATTACCTGACAAACCATTGTAGTCCATACCCCACAGTTGGAATAAGGTATCAAAGGCCGCTTGGGTATTACTTGGAATCCCATCATTTTCTAAAATGCTGAGTAAAGTCAGTTCAATTTCTTCAGGCTCATTACCCGTGCTAACAGGTGACGTTTCATCAGGTAATGCATTCACATCAACAGCAATCACTTCTCCAGGATTGGGTATAATCGCTAATGGATTTTCTGGTGACGTGGTATATCGAGGAGTTTCAGGCTCTGCTGTATGTACAATTTCCGTTTCAATTGGTCTTTCTAAAGTAGATTGGGCTGACATGATTTGTGAGTAAGTTGCCCACCAAATTAAGCCACCAAATAATACAACAACGGCTAAAATAGCAGATGTCCAACCCCAAGGTGAGCGGTGTACAGGGCTTTCTACTTGTACCTTTTGAATCGCTTTGCGCACTGCGGCAACATCAACTTGCTGTTTATTAACGACATAAGCATTTAATAAAGCTTTATCACAAATGACATTGGTTAAACGAGCAATACCTTGAGTATAACGATAAACATAACGCGTGGCAGATTTGGAAAAGAATTCACTTTCAGCGCCACTGACGGTTAAGCGATGATGAATATAAGAACACAATTCATTATAAGATAGTGGTTTTAGATGAAAGCTGGCCGTGATGCGTTGAGAAAGTTGACGAAGGTTTTTTTGTCTAAGCGTTTGTTTTAATTCAGATTGTCCAACTAAAACAATTCTTAACAAACGGTCTTCAATGTTGCTGAGCAAACGAATTTGTTCTAATACTTCAACGGTAAGGTTTTGCGCTTCATCAATAATTAAGGCTGTTTTGCGATCTACAGAATCCGCTGTGACCAGATAATTATTTAAAATATCGGTGTATTCTTTAATTGTGAAACTGTCATCATAATGCAAATGCAGTTTATCAAAGATAGCAGCAAGCAATTCTTGAGGGGTCAAACAGGGATTTGAAAGTAACGCAACATCAAAACCATCCGCTAGTTGATTAACTAAACGATAGCTTAATGTAGTTTTACCTGTACCGACTTCACCTGTCAGCAAAATTAATCCACTGCCTTCATTAACGCCTTGTACTAGATGCTCTAAAGCTTCACGGTGCTGCGCACTTAAATAAAGAAAGTCTGGATCAGGAGATAGGGCAAAAGGGATTGTTTTTAGCCCGAAATGTGAAGTATATGCGGCGGTATACATGAGCTTCGACCTTATGTCGTTTCCGCATGAAAGTTGGTACCTAGGGCCGGACTCGAACCGGCACGGTGTTTATGCACCGAGGGATTTTAAGTCCCTTGCGTCTACCAATTTCGCCACCTAGGCTTTATCGTTAACTTAATATGGAGGCTGAGACCGGAATCGAACCGATGTAAACGGCTTTGCAGGCCGCTGCATAGCCACTCTGCCACTCAGCCCTAAATCAAATTCTTTTGATACTAAATAGGATTGCAAAATATAAATTGGAGCGGGAAACGAGACTCGAACTCGCGACCCCAACCTTGGCAAGGTTGTGCTCTACCAACTGAGCTATTCCCGCATCATTTAAAAGACTGCTATTTTACAATTTTTAAATATCTTGTCAACAATTTTCTTTAAAATCTGTTGAATACTGCTTAAACCGCTACAAAAGCCACTTATTACTTGATTAGCTGTCTAAGGTCGCGCATTATACCAAGCTAAATATACATTGCAAGGGTTTTCCCACATTTTTTATAACTATTTATAACTTTCTCGTAAAATTAGTCGTTTAAAAAGTGTTGAACAAATTGATTATAATAGGTAATTCAAGACAAGCTAATTTAAATGAAATGGGCATAGATAGCAGATGTAGAAAAATGGCTGGCTGAAACATTGATAAATAATAATGCGTGATAAATGTTGGAATCACTGAAGTTTAAATAGGCTTTAGAGACCCTGCATTATCCATTTGCAATGGCAGGGCTATATAAAATTTGAGGCAACTGTTTTATGAACAGAGCAAAATAATTACTTTTCAGTTTTCTCTTCTAAACTTAAACCGCCTGTGGATAATTCACCACCTGCACGTTTACTTTCTAATTTAATCTTCAAACGTAATTCATTTGCAGAATCCGCATTTTTCAACGCTTCTTCTAATTCAACTTGTCCATTTTCATGTAAATCAAATAAGGCTTGGTCAAAAGTCTGCATCCCCAATTCACGCGATTTTGCAATAATCGGTTTAATACCGCCAATATCACCTCCAGCAATCAGCTCAGCAATCAATGGCGAGTTAATTAAAATTTCAATTGCAGCACAACGTCCACCTGTTACGGTTTTAATCAGACGTTGTGAAATAATAGAACGCAAGTTGAGTGAAATATCCTGCATTAATTTTTTCTGTTTCTCAGTCGAGAAGAAACCCAAAATACGGTCAACAGCTTGGTTAGCATTATTAGCGTGTAAAGTGGCCATTGCCAAGTGACCTGTTTGTGCGAATTCTAAACCGAAGTTCATGATTTCCGCATCACGAATCTCACCCAGTAGAATTACATCTGGTGCTTGACGTAACGTATTATGTAGAGCGGCTTCCCAACTATGGGTATCAACACCGACTTCACGCTGGGTAATAACACAGTTTTTATGTGGATGAACGTACTCAATTGGGTCTTCAATCGTAATGATGTGGCCATAACTTTCACGATTACGATGATCAACCATCGCAGCCATCGTGGTAGATTTACCTGAACCTGTACCACCAACCATCACGATAAGTCCATTTTTTGCCGTAATCACATCTTTAAGTACCACAGGTAAACCTAACTTATCAAAATTAGGCACTTCAGCTGCAATGACCCGCATGATAATACCTTGGCAACCTTGTTGTACAAACGCATTAACACGGAAACGGCTGATACCCGGTGGACTAATCGCAAAGTTACACTCTTTGGTTTCCTCAAATTCTTTGAGCTGCTTATCATTCATAATACATTGAGTTAATGATTTAGCATCTTCAGCAGACAACGGCTGCTTCATCATGGGAACCATTTTACCCTTGGCTTTCATTGCAGGAGGAAAACCCGCTGTAATAAATAAATCAGAACCGCCTTCCTTAATCATGAGTTTTAATAATTTAATCATTAAACCCATGGCATCTTGTCTCTCCATTCACACTTCTCCTTTTGCGACTGATAATTTGTTAATGGATGGTCTCATACCATTGTAAAGGTTCAGGTAATGCTTGAGCTGCAAATTCAATATGAATCACACGTCTTTGGTTCAGTGACAAGTTTTTATGTGACGCATGTAGCAATAAAGGCCGCATAAGTAATACATCACCTGCTTGAGCTTCACAAACCACAACAGCATCATTTTCTATCTTATTATTTAATTCAGCTTTGGGAATTTTACCCTGTTTATGTGAACCTGAAATAACCCGCAACGCGCCATTATCAACACTGGCATCATCAAGGTGGATTCTCAAAGTCAGCATATTTTCTAATAAAGTATCAGGTGGTTGTACATGATAAATACCCTGCTTAGTTGACCAACGATGAAACCCATTCATGTAAATTTGTTGTTTAACTGTAATATTTAAATCTTGATGCCATGCAACATTCCAATTGTGTCCCAAAGTCTTATTAAAATAGAGTGCTTTAACAGGAAACGCACTTTTTCCAAGTACCGATTGAACAAGCTGTTGAATCGGTTTTGACTGTACCAGTTGTTTGACAATCGGATATTTGCTAAACACGTCCCGAAGGCCGTGAATACTTTCTTCTGTTTTTAATTGATGGGTTAATTGTGCAATGGTTTCTGCATTTAAAACGGATGGGCATAAAGCAAAACCGTGGTGCTGAATGTGTTGGGTATAGGGTGAAATCATAAGATGTGCAACTCTATCTTTTTTTATAGCACTATAACATAGTCATTACAGCCTTTGTGCTAAGTCAAATAGGTTTTAGTGGTTTCAAATTAGTGAAATCTGCTTTTTTCTATTTGCAAAATGATGGCTATCAAATAAGTGTCAATTATCTAAATTTATCTGGCATTAGTAAAATCAATTTTTCAGGTTGGTTTGTCTCAGTCCTCGATTTTTTGACAGACAATATACTTGAACCTTAAATAAAAATAAACCATATAAACAAAAGTTTATTCAAAATATCATTACTTAAATCATTTCTAATGTCACTCTCTACTCTCTCACTGGAACATATTTTGCGCTAAGGGATATTGATAACTTAAAGCCCAGTGGCCTCTCTTATATTTAGGTAGCGATAACTACTGAAGATATGACTTAAAACTGACAGGTAAGAGACATACGTCACAATGCGGTCAACTTTAAATATATTTAAACCATAAACAAAATAAAGTGAGGATGTAATGATTACTCAACGTAAAACCTTGCGTTACATCTTAAAAAGAGTTTTATATTGGCGGCATTACCCCATCATGGTGGGTCTAATCTTAGCGCATCTTGTATTCTTTGCTATTTTTGGCTTGCATAGTTATGGCAAATTAGAAAGCTTAGATTTAGCTTCTTATGATTGGATGCTGACCCAACGTGCTCAAACCAATGAATTAGACAGCCGTATTACCATGGTATGGATGACAGATGAAGATCAAAGGCAGTTTGGCTGGCCATTGACGGACGCAAATTTAGTCCAAGCATTTGAAATCTTATTAGCTAATCAACCTCGGGTTATTGGTTTAGACCTGTATCGTGACTTGCCAGTGCCAATAAATCAACAGCCTGCATATGAACGTTTGTGTCAAATATTTAAACAAAATAAGCATATTATTGGAATTGAAAAAATAGCCGATGCGTATGGGATTCACGTTGATCCATCAAGCTGTTTGTCGACAGAATACCAAGTTGGTTTCAATGATTTAATTGTAGATCAGGGCGGTACGATTCGGCGTGGCTTGTTCTTTATGACTGAAGAAAATGGGCAAACAGTATGGTCTTTTAGCTTACGTCTGGCATTGAAATATTTAGAATCAGAGGGGATTCAATTACAAGGTCGTACTGATAGTAATGATGGCTATCTGGGTCAAGGTATATTACCCAGACCATTAACAGAAAATTTTGGCAGCTATGTTGATATTGATTCCGCAGGCTATCAATTCTTAATGGCGTATCCGAATGCACCACGCGAATTTAATAGTTTAACCTTTAACCAATTATTAACAGGTAATTTTGATCCGCGTTTATTACAAGATAAAATCGTAATTCTAGGTACGCGTGCAGAAGCAACCCCTGACTTTTTCTATACCCCAATTGATAATCAACGTATTGCAGGGGCATCTATCCATGCGTATACAACCAGTCAATTACTGAACATTTCACGCGGCAGAGATGATGCCTTGCTCAGTTGGACAGAATCGCAAGAAATGTTATGGATTTGGATTTGGGTGGTTTTAGGGGTGATGGCATGTTTGTTCGTTGCTCAAACGGCAGTGGATTATGTGGCTTTGATGCTGGGTGGTTTATTGGTTCTGACCTTAATTGTGTACAGCAGCTTTATGATGGGATGGTGGTTATTGCTTGCACCGCCTGCACTGGGTTGGGTTGTATCAATGATTTTGACCGTGGCTTATCGCTCTTATCAGCAAAGTGATGAACGCAAAATTTTGATGAATTTATTTCGCAGCCATGTATCCAATGACGTGGCAGAAATTATCTGGCAATCGCGCGACCAATATTTACATCAAGGCCGTTTACGCCCAAAGCGTGCCACCGCCACCGTATTATTCGCGGACATTAAAGGTTTTACTTCTGTATCGGAATCAATGGAACCCGATCAATTGATGGATTGGTTAAATGAATATATGGATGCGATGGTACACATTGTTGAAAAACATCAAGGACAGGTCAATAAATTTATTGGTGATGCGATTATGGCAACGTTTGGAATGCCTATTGTAGAGTCTAACGAAAAAGTGATTGAACAAGATGCGGTGAATGCAGTGGAGTGTGCGCTAGCGATGCGACAAGAAATCATTGAATTGAGTGCACAATGGAAACAATATAATTTACCCGAAGTGAAAGTGAGAATTGGAATTTATACAGGGCCTTTGGTTGTCGGCAGTTTGGGTAGTTCAAAGCGTCAGGAATATACAGTGCTGGGTGATACGGTCAATACGGCTGCGCGGTTGGAAGGTTTTAACAAAGAATTAGATATTGTTAACCCATGCCGAATTTTAATCGGTGAAACCACTTTGAAACATTTAGATGATGATTATCAAACTCAATATGTGGGTACCGTTAATTTACGTGGCAAAAAAAGCCCTGTAACAGTTTACCAAGTTCAAGATAAAAAAAACCGTGTTGTAACCCAACGTAGTTTTAATATGACATCTGACGTGTTTGTTTAACATGAGGTATAAGCGTGTGCCAAGCGGTGAAACTTGGAACACGCCATCGCATGACTAGGATGTTTCGGTACGATAATTTGGTGCTTCTTTGGTAATTGATACATCATGTACATGACTTTCACGTATACCTGCTGAGGTCACTCTTACGAATTGCGGTTGTGTGCGCATGGTTTCAATATCTGCTGAGCCGGTGTAACCCATACTGGAACGTAAACCACCTAATAATTGGTGAATCACGCTTAATAATGTGCCTTTATATGGTACACGGCCTTCAATCCCTTCGGGTACGAGTTTTTCCACATCGTGTTCGTCTTGGAAATAGCGGTCTTTTGAGCCGTGGGCTTGTGCCATCGCGCCTAATGAACCCATACCACGATACGTTTTATAAGAACGACCTTGATATAGTTCCACTTCTCCTGGGGCTTCTTCAGTACCTGCGAGTAAGCCTCCAATCATCACTGAGTATGCACCTGCAGCAATCGCTTTAGAAATATCACCAGAAAAACGCACACCACCATCAGCAATTAAGGGTACGCCTGTGCCTTCCAATACTGCTGCAACATTAGAAATCGCCGTAATTTGTGGCACACCAACACCTGCAACAATCCGTGTAGTACAAATTGAACCTGGTCCAATACCGACTTTCACACCATCCGCACCTGCATCAAGCAGAGCTTTAGCCGCACCTGCCGTCGCGATATTACCGCCGATAACATCAACATCAGGAAAATTATTTTTAACCCAACGTACACGATCAATCACACCTTTAGAGTGACCATGTGCTGTATCAACTATAATGACATCCACTTCTTCATTAACTAGGGCTTCAATTCTGGCTTCCGTATCTTCACCCGTACCGACTGCTGCACCAACGCGTAACCGTTGTCTTTCATCCTTACACGCATGTGGCTTTTCTGTGGCTTTTTGAATATCTTTTACCGTAATCATGCCACGTAATTTAAAGTCATCGTTTACTACTAAAATCTTTTCAATTCTATATTTATGCAATAATTCTAGAATTTCTTCTTTTTCCGCATTTTCGCGTACAGTAACCAAACGTTCTTTTGGTGTCATGATGGTTGAAACTGGATCAGCATAATGGGTTTCAAATCTTAAATCTCGACTGGTCACAATCCCGACTAAATCATCATTATTGTCTACGACAGGCACGCCAGAAATATTATGTGCTCGGGTTAATTCAAGTACTCTGCTAATGCTTGTATCAGAAGAAACAGTAAAGGGATCGTTAATAATGCCGCTTTCAAATTTTTTGACTGTATGCACTTGACGAGCTTGTTCTTCCACTGACATGTTTTTATGAATAATACCCATGCCGCCTTCTTGCGCAATGGAAATCGCTAAACGGGCTTCGGTCACGGTATCCATCGCCGCAGAAATAATAGGAACGTTGAGCGTAATATTACGGCTTAATTTAGTACGTAAGTCGACTTGTTTAGGTAATACTTCAGAGTAAGCGGGAAGTAGCAACACATCATCAAATGTGAGGGCTTCTTGGAAAATACGCATGATAATCTGCTCTATTAATTTTTAAAAATGACGTATCTTACACTATTTTGGGTGGGCTTGTTGATTGTCAATAGAAAGACAGTAAGTTTGGATTTTTGGTAATGATTATGTGCTTTCAACAAGATTGTTTTTTGTATAAAAAATTATTATTAGTGGCTTTAAATTTATTTAATAACCATATATTTAAAATGGGTTTGTTTTTCTGATAGATGGTTATTTATAAGGTTTTTATATTGCATATCTTTTTCGATATATAAAACCAATATCGTTTAAAGTATTGGGTGGGTATCTAAAATAGTTATTGCTCATTGACTAGGGGTAATAAATCTTATTTAATAAAATGACTTAAAAACTGGATAGAAATCTTTATATACTGAAATTTATCTCAGTAAAAAGAGGGTTTTTAGGCTTTATTTAATTGAACCCAAATGAAAAAATACATTTATTCCGTTTAAGATTTTTTAAAGACCATTTATACATTTTTTTATATAAAATACTCAAAATATTCTTGATATAAGTATTGATTCAGCCCCAAATTAAATTGAGTGGCTAATAAAACTTTAATTTTTACATTTTATCTCGGTTAATATACTTGTTAAGCAGGGGATTGCTATGAAACTCAGACGTTTAATTTCTGCAACATTATTAGGTGGCTTTATCAGCTCATCTGCATTTGCTGCTAATTTAGTGAATGCACCATTAATTGATGGTCGCTTTAACAAAGCGTCTAATTATGATATTGAACTTGTGAGCCAAGATGGTACAACTTGGACTTATAGTGTATCCAAAGTAACAGGACATGGCTTAAGCCATTGGGTGTTAGGTTTAGCAGAAAATTGCACAGTCGTGAGTTCAAGTCCTTCCCATGATGGTCTTCAAGTTGACCCAAGCGTGGTTAATCTTGGTGGCCCTTCATTCTATGGTATTAAATGGAATTCTTCAGGCGGCACTTTCTCTTTTACTTTAGATCAAGCTTATGCTGCAACTAACTTAGATGTTATGGTGAAAGCCGCAACAGGTTATGGTGTGACAGCAAATTTAACAGGTCCTGATTGTGCTAACCCTATCAGCGGTGGCGGCGATACTGGCTCAGGTGACACTGGCTCAGG
>JADGDW010000004.1:50480-58746 GCA_016744725.1 Candidatus Albibeggiatoa sp. nov. BB20
CGATACTGGCTCAGGCGATACTGGCTCAGGCGATACTGGCTCAGGCGATACTGGCTCAGGCGATACTGGCTCAGGCGATACTGGCTCAGGCGATACTGGCTCAGGCGATACTGGTGGAAGTGCTTCTTGCGATATTGCAGGTGGTGACTCTATCACTTTAGCAGCGGGCGGCCCTAGCAAAGAAACTGATTATACAATCACTTTTGACAAAGCCGAAGGCGCAGAATGGACTTATAGCGTTTATCGTGAAACAGGTAGTAATACAAGATCATTAAGCCATTGGTCATTAGGCCTGGGCAGTTGTAATGTTGTCAGCACAACAGGTTCAGGTGCACAAACTGGCAATGGTGGTAGTGCAAATGCTGATGGCGTTTTATCTGGTGAACCATTAGTTAAATGGAATACAGATGTTTCAACTGATCCAAATAATCCTACTGTTTTCACATTTACTTTAGATGGTGAATATGGTTCAGCAAGTGTTCCTGTCGTTGCTAAAACAGGCGGAAGCATCAAAATTGATGATGGCATGATTACAGGTCCTGATTGTAGCATTCCTGCACCAACTGATTGTGGTGATACAAGTGACAACGGTGACGAAACTGATGATGGTACACAAGGCGGTGGTGACACGACTCCTGTTACATTGACTTGCCCAGACAGCACAAGCATGTTAGGTAGCTTTGATTGGAATGGTGTCAGTTATGTATTAAATGGCGAAAATGTAGGCGGTATCGCGATTACAGGTGGCGTTGAAGGTGCAAGCGAAGAAGGTGCACATTGGGCTGCTTCTGCGGGTACAGTCTCTGCTGTTTTAGTTGCTGGTAGCGAAACAAGCGCGACAGAAACATTATCTGATGCAGTCAGCGGTAGTTTCTCAAACTCAACTTTGGATGATGACATTGCAAGTGTGATGTTTTGTGGTACTGAAGGCGAACAAGACGACTTAGCCGTTGCTTTACCTTCACAAGGTTCAATTGTTGGTCGCGTTTGGGCATTAGCGTGTGAAACCGATTGTGATGAATATTTAGGGGCAAAAGAAGTTGCATTAGACAGTGCTGACCACGTATTAGAAATTGCTCAACCTGATGGTCAAGTGTTATTCATTCCAGTTTCTATCATGAGATAATAATACTATTGAATCTAATGACTTTTTAGATTTTGATTAGTGCTAAAACGCGATATTTGGTTAGGATAACTGGGCATCACGTTTTTTATGGGCAAGATTTATAAAATTGAAATAAATATGACTTTTTTGTTCTGATTTATAAAGTTAGGTGTTTTTAAAGAATAAGTATAACTAATACTTTGAATTTAACTAAAAAACCTTTTAACCGTTTATAGTTCTTTTAACCCAATAGACCTAAAAATATATTGATGTAAGGCCTATTTTTTATCATAATTTAGATTGAGTGTAGGGTATTTAGATGTCACCTGCTTCTTTAAGCTTTTTGATGGCTTTTTTGAAACACCGAATTCAATTGCTTTTTTATAAGATGGGGATTGGCTAAAAAGTTCCCTATAAAATAGCTGAATAATCAATAATTTCACGCATAGTGATATGGAGGGTTCTATGAAACTCATGCGATTGTTCTCAGTATTTCTACTGGGAGCATTTATTAGTGCAACTGCCTCGGCTGGTGACAGTACGACGGTCTCGCTTACCAATGGTAAGTATAATAAGGATTCATCCTACGAAATTAAGCTGAAAAGTGTCAATGGTAAAGTTTGGACTTATGAAGTCGATAAGAAAAAAGGTCATGGTCTAAGCCATTGGGTTTTAGGTTTAAGCAAAGAATGCTCAGTTAAAAGTGCCAATCCATCTCATGATGGGCTTCAAGTTGATCCTAGCGTCAGAAATATTGATGGCATCGAATTCTATGGCATGAAGTGGAACTCTAGCGGCGGTACATTTAAAATCACCTTCAATAAAGAGTACTCCAAGAAAAATATTCCTGTCTTAGCTAAAGCCAGCAACGGCTATGGCGAAGGCTCTATATCAGGCCCTGATTGCGGTGTTGAAGAAGATGAATTGATTGATGTTGTATGTTACCAAGGTACAGAATATGAAGACATCAAACGTTCGCTTTTTGAACAATATGAAAATCAAGGTGCGACCGAAGGCAAATGTCCTGAAGTAGAAGACGATAGCAAAGATGATGACGAGGCAGATGAGCCAGCCCCTAATAGCAAATTAACAGTCTGCTACAAGGATGAAAACAAAGAAATTAAGTACAAAGACCTTGATAAGTACCTCAATGAAAAAGGTGCGACTGAAGGTGAGTGTGCTGAAAAAGAAGATGATAGCAAAGATGATGATGCTAACGATGAGACAGACCCTAATAGCAAATTAACTGTCTGCTACAAGGATAAAAACAAAGAAATTAAGTACAAAGACCTTGATAAGTACCTGAATGAAAAAGGTGCGACTGAAGGTGAGTGTGCTGAAAAAGAAGATGATAGCAAAAATGATGATGCTAACGATGAGACAGACCCTAATAGCAAATTAACCGTCTGCTACAACGATAAAGACAAAGAAATTAAGTACAAAGACCTTGATAAGTACCTCAATGAAAAAGGTGCAACTGAAGGTGAGTGTGCTGATGATGATAGCGATAAAAAAATCACAATTTGTCACAATGGCAAAACCCAAGAAGTAGCTCAATCAGCATGGGATGGTCATGAAGGTCATGGCGACACCTTAGGTGAGTGTGGCGATAAAGAAGATGATGACAACGACAACAATAATGATGACGAAGCCAATGATGAAACAACGCCAGACCAATTAGTTTTGACGGGTGCTTTGCGTGATTTTAAAGATTCACACCCTGACTTTGAAGGTAGTGTTACGGGTCTGAAAAAAGCGTGCGTCCAAAACACATTAGGTAGCAATGGTTTACCTGTTGCCAAAAACAATAATGCGTGTAAAGCAACAAAATTGAACCAATGGTTTACTGATATTGAAGGTGTTAACAAATCAACACGTCATTCAATTACATTAAAACGTATCAAAGAAGAAAATGGCTTAGCAGTTTATCGCTATGAAAACACCAGTTTTTTCCCAATTGATAATAAATTATTTGGTAATCAGAATCGTTCTCACAACTATCACTTCACATATATGCTTAAAACCAACTTCGTGTTCAAAAAAGGCATGAAATTTAACTTCAGTGGTGATGATGATGTATGGGTTTATATTAATAAAAAACTTGCGGTTGATTTAGGTGGCGTTCATGGGAAAGCAACTCAAAACTTAAGTTCTAGCGACTTAGAAAAATTAGGCTTACAAGAAGGTAATACTTATGAGCTTAAATTCTTCTTTGCTGAGCGTCACACAACTCAGTCTAACTTCATTTTAGAAACTTCTTTAGTATTAGAAGATGAAGAACCAGCAGGTAAAGTTGACCTTTGGGTTGCTGATCCTACTCCAGATGATGGCAGCGAACCAAGCAAAGCCCGTAAAATTTGGGTAAGCCCTGACGTTTGGGTACGTAACAATGATGATGGTCAAACCAGACATCAAAATGTTGTTGGTGGAAAAAATAATTTTGTTAACGTTCGTGTTAGCAATATTGGCGAATTAGACGCTGAAGACACTACAGTTGAAGTATATTGGGTCAAACCAAGTTTAGGTTCTGCATGGCCAACACGCTGGACGAAAATTGGCACAAGCCAAATTTCTTCATTAGCAGCGGGTGAAAATACATCTGTTAGCATCAAATGGCCTAAAAATAAAATTCCTAATCCGGGACATTATTGCTTCCATGTTCGGGTGTTAAACGAAGCTGATCCTATTCCTGCGGCAGCGCAAACCCGTCACGCGATCAACAATACTAAACTCAGTAATAATGTTGCATGGCGCAACTTCAACGTCGCTGGTATGACTAAAAAAGCCACTGACAACTTCACAGTCAATGCAGAAAATCCAAACGATGCACCAGCAAACGTGGACTTTGTGATTGAAGTCGAAGGCGATTTAGTGGGTGAAGACGGCGCAGCTATTATTGTTGATTTAGGCGATTTATTTGATCGTTGGCAAGCAGCGGGTGGCAAAGGCAAAGGTGTTGAACCTGTCGGTGGCACTAAAGTTAAAATCACTGCGAAAGACGTTGAATTAAATGACATCCCAATGCAAGCTGAAGAGCAAGCCCCTATTACTATTGGTTTAGAATTATTTGAACCATTACCGGGTGCAGGCGCAACTGTCACAGTTAATTTAAGTGTACAAGAAATTGTAGATGGCGAATTAGCAGGCGGTGTTGATTTTGAAATCACAGCACGTGGTCAAGATGCGGATACTGACAAAGATGGTATTCCAGATGTCACCGATCCTGATGATGACAACGACGGTATGCCAGATGCGTGGGAAGTTGAAAATGGCTTATTACCATTACAAGCTGATGCTGACGCGGACGCGGATAATGACGGTCAAAGCAATAAAGATGAATTTGACGTAGGTACAGACCCACAAACAGCCAATGATACTCCATTAGTTGATTTATGGATTAAAGACCCTAATCCTGATGACGGTAGCCAACCTAGTAAAGCCAAGAAAATTTGGCGTAGTCCTGACGTTTGGGTGCGTAATGCTGAAGATGCTCAAACCAGACATCAAAACGTGAAAGGCGGTCAAGACAACTATGTTTACGTTAACGTTCAAAATATTGGTAACTTGACAGCAACCGACAGCAAAGTTGAATTGTATTTCACTAAACCAAGTTTGGGTTCTGCATGGCCTAATCGTTGGACGAAAATTGGTGAAATGAGTGTGGCAGAATTACCAGCCGATGGTAAAGCAACCTTAGCGTTCTTATGGGAAGAAGAAAGTATTCCTAATCCGGGACACTATTGTTTCCACGTTCGGGTACACAATGATGCTGACCCAATTCCTGTTGCAGCACAATCTCGCAATGCTGTGAGAAATACCAAAGCCAGTAACAACATTGCGTGGCGTAATTTCAACGTGCTTGGCATGACGAACAAAACCACTGATACATTCACTGTGAATACCCAAAATCCTAAAGATGCACCTGCATTGATTGATTTAATCATCGAAGCGGAAGCGTGTGCAGTAGGACAAGACGGTATTGAAGTCACTGCTGATTTAGGCGAATTATTCGCGCGTTGGCAAGCGGCTGGCGGTAACGGTGAAAATATCGAAGCCATCGCAGGTTCAACCAAAGTTAAATTAACGGGTGCGCCAGCGAAAATTAGCGGTTTGAATATGGAAGTTGACGCGGATTATCCAATCAACGTTGATTTACAAATTCTTGAACCAATGCCAGTAGACGCATTAACAGTCACTTGCGGTTTAAGTATTCAACAAATGGTTGATGGTGAAGAAGACGGCGGCGTTGATTTTGAAATCACAGCGCGTGGTGAACAAGCGGACAGTGATGGTGACGGCGATCCAGACGTAACTGATCCTGACGATGACAACGACGGTATGCCAGATGCGTGGGAAGTTGAAAATGGTTTATTACCATTACAAGATGATTCCCGTGATGATTCTGACAACGACGGTACACCAAATGGTGAAGAATTCACTAATGGTACTGATCCTAATATCGCTGACGTTCCTGAAATCATTGATGTTTGGGTAAAAGACCCACGCCCTGATGATGGTACAGAACCTACTTTAGCCCGTAAAATTTGGATGAGTCCTGATATTTGGATTCGTAATGACCAAGATGGTGGCTTGAAACACCAAAATGTGAAAGGCAATCAAGACAACTTTGCTTATATCAATGTACGTAACTTAGGTAACACGGTTGCGAAAGATACTAAAGTTGAGTTGTATTTCACAAAACCAAGTTTAGGTACAAGATGGCCAGACCGTTGGACACCGATTGGTGAATACAGTGTTGCTGAATTAGGTATTGGTGAAGTTGAAACCGTTGCGATTAAATGGGCGAAAGAGCAAATTCCTGGTAAAGGTCATTATTGCTTCCATGTTCGTTTGATTAATGCAGACGATCCAATTCCAGCAAATGCACAAACCCGCAATGCAGTGAACAATACCAAACGCAGTAATAATATTGCATGGCGTAACTTCAATGTACTTGGTTTGAAAGATAAAACTAAGGACAAATTTACAGTTCACACGCAAAATCCTAAAGATGAACCAGCAACCATTGACTACTTAGTTGAAGTTGAAAATTGCCCAGTCACGGATAATGCGATTGAAGCGACTGTTGATTTAGGCGCATTGTTCTCAGTTTGGCAACAAGCAGGCGGTAACGGTGAAAACTTAACGGTGATTGACGGTACAACCAAAGTCAAAATCACGGGTACACCAGCGAAAGTGATCGGCGTGCCAATGGCAGGTAATGGTGACTTCCCACTGGATATTGAAGTGCAAGCTCTTGAACCGATGCCAATTGATGCGGACAGCGTTGAATGCAACATGAGTATTCAACAAATTGTTGACGGCGAAGAAGACGGTGGGGTTGATTTCACTATCATCACTCGCGGTGAACAAACTGATACTGATGGTGACGGCGATCCTGATGTAACTGATCCTGATGATGACAACGACGGTATGCCAGATGCGTGGGAAACTGAAAATGGTTTACTCCCATTACAAGATGATTCTCGTGATGACTCTGACAACGACGGTACACCAAATGGTGAAGAATTCACTAATGGTACTGATCCAAATGTTGGCAACCCTCCAGTTGACACAGGGCCTGAATGGGCTGATGGCTTCAGCGGTGAACACGTTGCTTGGGGTGAAATGGGTAATGGTTCAGGTACAAGCTACTTTGGCGAAACCTTATGGACTAATGACTCAATTTGCACCTTGGCACAAGAAAATGTGTTAAACAAACCATGGTACGAACCTCAATGGGTTAAAGCACGCGGTCATATCGTATTATTTGCTGAAGAAAATGGCCAATGGGTACAAGGTGGCGAACTCAAAATGAAACTGTCTTTAGGTTGGTATATCGTACATCCTAAGAATAGTCGCAATTTGACAGGTGAAACCATTATTTGCCCAACTGTGATGCCTGATGGTGTTGAACTACCTATTGAGTGTGCAGACGGACCAGATAACAAACATGATGCTGGTCATTACCTCACTTCCAATCAAGTGTTAACCAGTGATGAAAATGGTGTCATTGAGTTTGAAACCTACAGTTGGTGGACAGGTGTTCCAGAAGGCTATCGTGATGCGTTGAATCTTGTCACAATTGATGGTTCTTCAGATTGGACAGGTAGAACTGAATACCTTGTTGAAAATCACTATAGTGGCACATTACGTGGTGGTGTAGAAGGTCAAGAATACTTATTAGCAAATCTTGATTTTGCAGGTCAACAACGGGGTATCGGTCGCAGCGTGGCTTGGAATGCAGCATGGTCTCAACAAGGTTGTGATTTACCAGAAGATGAAACTGACGATGGCACGCAAGGTGAAGGCGATGAAACTGATGAAGGCACAGAAGATAACAGTGCTGGAAACGGTGGTAATGCGGCTTGTCCTGCGGGTTCTGAAATGTTAGTAAAATTTGAGTGGAATGGTAGCCGTTATGTATTAGAAGGTGAAAATACAGCGGGTGTTATTTTACGCGGCACTACAATTGAACAGATTGCTAACGCAACAGGTGGTCAATGGACATCAGCCGTACCGATGGCGTACTTAGTACTCAAAGGCGCGAATGACAACCATGCTTATGACTTACAAGGCGCGAAAGCAGGTTCATTCTCTAAAGATGTACTTGAAGGCAATGGCAATGGTGGCAGCCCAGATATTTCTAATATGAAATTTTGCGGCGATCCTGATGCACCTAAAGACTTCGATGATTTAGCAGTAGAAAACATTGAAGTCATTTCAAGTGTACGGGTTTGGAGTTTGATTACTTCAGCACTTGTATGTGAAGGTAGCACATGCGACCCTGCATTGTTAAATAGCTTTGATCCAATGAATAGTCCTGATGGCGCAGACTTCTTGCTTGAGTTAGAAGTATCTGACGCACAAGGCTTGCCACTCAGATATGAGTATATGTATTTGGATGAAGATGCTCACTAAACTGGCTCGTTATAAGTAAATTAATGAGTTGATAATAAGCGGTACTTGGACTTGATCTGAGTGCCGCTTTTTTATTGGTTTGTCTCTTAGATTGATTACTCTGACATACACCACCAAACTGAGCTTGGTAGCGAGCTAATTCAGTTTTGTTCATTATTCCACCTCTTTCCAATTGACTCTCTCTTGATAAGACTGGTACGATTAATTCTAAATATTTTTGAGTAATTAAATTATGGAAAT
>JADGDW010000004.1:58756-59173 GCA_016744725.1 Candidatus Albibeggiatoa sp. nov. BB20
AAGATGCTCACTAAACTGGCTCGTTATAAGTAAATTAATGAGTTGATAATAAGCGGTACTTGGACTTGATCTGAGTGCCGCTTTTTTTATTGGTTTGTCATATCAGATTTGCTACTCTTGAAGTAGAACTTCATAGAGATACTTAACCAAGTTGAATTTGGTAGCGAGCTAATTCAGTTTTATTCATTATTCCACCTCTTTCCAATTGACTCTCTCTTGATAAGACTGGTACGATTAATTCTAAATATTTTTGAGTAATTAAATTATGGAAATGCAGTCATATATCAGCAGTCTTCACGTTGAAAATATTGGATTATTCAATAAGTTAGATATTGAATTTAATCCACGTATGAATATTTTGATTGGTGCAAACGGTTCGGGTAAAACGTCTATTTTGAGATTATTGACTTATGCTTC
>JADGDW010000140.1 GCA_016744725.1 Candidatus Albibeggiatoa sp. nov. BB20
AAGCCCTTCCTCTACATACTGAAAAAAGCTAATACCATACCTATCAATCAAATCTTGGTAATAATAGTTAAGTATACAAATATGAAACCTATAAGAAACCTCATTCCAATGAGTTAGGTTTAATTGCGTTATTTTATGACTCATATAACTCTCCATGTACTTAATCAAAGTCTGATATAATATTGGAAATCAATGAATTCATTGGATTTTTTATGGTTAATATTAACTGACTTATTGAGTTAGCGCTAACCAATAAATTTGCTATAATTAGGAAAAGTTTACTTGTTTTATTAATCGGATAGAGGTGTGAACAATTTTCTGTTTAACTCAAGAAGCTAAATATAATTTTTTATAATCAATGCTTCACCATAAATGAATATAAAACTGAGGTTAAATAATATGGGGATGGTAAAGGACTACAATGTTGAGATTGAAACCAAACATGAGACCTCAAAAGAAATGACACTGCGGCAATTATGGAAAGAAGATATTGCTTGTGTATTTGATCGCGATCCTGCGGCACGTAACAGTATTGAAGTTTTAACCACATATCCCGGTGTTCATGCGATTCTAATTCACCGTATTAGCCATCGTTTATGGCTAGCAAAATGGCATTATGTCGCACGTTTATTGGCTTTTTTCAGTCGAATGTTTACCAACATTGATATTCATCCTGGTGCGACAATTGGTCGGCGTTTTTTTATTGACCATGGTATCGGTGTGGTTATTGGTGAAACGGCAGTGGTTGGTAATGATTGTACGTTGTATCATGGTGTCACCTTGGGCGGTACGTCATGGAATAAAGGTATACGACATCCAACCCTAGGCAATGGCGTGTTAGTCGGTGCGGGTGCAAAAATCCTAGGAGCAATTACATTAGGTAATGATGTGCGAGTGGGTTCAAATTCAGTCGTGGTTAAAGATGCGCCTGCTAATTCCACCGTGATTGGTATTCCCGGCAAAGTGGTGCAAACCCCTTATGATGCAGAACATTTATCACATGGCGTGGATTTAAATCACCATCTCATTCCTGACCCTGTTGCACGCGCGATGTCATGTATGTTGGAACGGATTGCGACGCTAGAAAAACAAATTAATCAAGAAAAGCCTTTAGAAAAGCACTCTAAAAAAGATGACCCTTGTCCTGCTTGTGATGCACTCAATGTGTGTATGTGTGAAAAAGACCACTCGTAATGCTCAATCGATTAAAAATGCCATTCCTAATCTTGGGATGGCATCCTAATCATAATTTTTAAGGCACAAAAGGTGCTGGCTCAACATTTTCTTTTAAGCTATCCAAATAATTCATAATTTCATAGCTAAGCTCTTTACAACCTTGCCCTGTTTCAGCCGAAATCATAAAAGTTTTGCCTTGCCAATCTAACAACTCTAACATTGCATCACAATGGGCTTGCTGTTCGCCTTCTGCCAATAAATCGAATTTATTCAACACCAGCCAACGTTCTTTTTCTACTAATTCAGGGCTGAAATTTTCCAGTTCTTTAATAATTTTCAGCGCATCCTCAATTGGATCATTAGTACTTGGCATCACATCAACCACGTGCAATAACAAACGGGTACGAGATAGATGTTTTAAAAACCGAATTCCTAAACCCATCCCATCAGCAGCCCCTTCAATCAAACCAGGAATATCTGCAACCACAAAATTACGGTCAATATCAATTGAAACCACACCTAAATGAGGATGTAAGGTGGTGAACGGATAATCTGCTACTTTAGGTCTTGCTGCGGAAATCGCGCGGATAAAAGTAGATTTTCCTGCATTGGGCAACCCTAGTAAACCCACATCAGCTAATACTTGTAATTCTAAGCGTAAATGACGATGTTCACCTGCAAATCCCGAGGTCGTTCTACGTGGTGCACGGTTAGTGCTCGTTTTAAAATGAATATTACCTAAGCCATGGTGGCCACCTCTTGCAACAATGAGTTGTTGTTTATCTTTGGTCAGATCGCCAATGACTTCATCGGTTTCCAAATCAAACACAACCGTTCCTATAGGTACTTTAATTATAAGGTCTTCACCTTTTTTCCCTGTACATTGGCTACCCATGCCTTGTTGACCTTTTTGGGCTTTAAAATAGCGGGTATAGCGAAAGTCAAACAATGTGGTTAAACCTTCGTCCGCAATCAAGTAGACGCTACCACCATCACCGCCATCACCCCCATTGGGACCACCAAAAGGAATAAATTTTTCACGTCTAAAGCTTAAGCAACCGTCACCACCTTTGCCTGCAATTACTTCAATTTTTACTTCATCAACAAATTTCATAATGGCACTATTTACCGCTCAATAAAATAACCTAAACCGTGCATTTTATCGCTAAACAATTATTTTGAATAGCAAAAAATGCTAATTAGAAACAAAAAATGGATTTAAACATGATAGTGTTTGATTATTCAGCCTGATTTTCTGTTTCGGTTGCTGTTTTTTGGGTAGCTGCTTTCCAGCTTGCATGAAGGCTTATTACTGCAGTTATCATCACTGCAACGTAAATACCCATGGCTGCATAGTGATAAGGAGAACCAACCATTTTCTGGTCAAACATCAAATAAATGCAGTATGGAAATAGCATAAATGGGGAAAAAACGCGTGCTTTTCGTGACCAAATACCAAACGCAGCAAAAATAATTGCATCGATGAGACGTACTGATTGCATGAGTTGTTCAACAAAATTAGGCTGTGATTCTAAAATAGCCAGTGCGCTTAATGCAACGGCGGCCACAATGCAGTTTAAATAAAATAAATTATATTTAAAATCATCTAGTGCTGGTCGTGTATCAGTCATCTTGATTTAAATCCTCAGGCAATTTGTGAATATTGATATTGTTTGTAACTTCGGTTTAATTCTACCAAATCCATCGTTTTGATTGTGACTAAAGTTGTACCTAAAAAAGTGAGTTTAACCAATAGCCATGCTGTAGTCACTTTCTGACCGCATAGGTTTCCAAATCAGTTTCTGTTAGGCAAAAATTTCAAAAAATCAGTTTACAATGGCTTGGATAGTTTTAAAAATTCAATAGAATATGATACGTGGCCATTATTATATGCTTCGATTTAACTCTCAGTTTCACTTTGTTCTACCCACCTACATGTGTAGCTGAGTTCATTAAGATATATACCGCTTGGTTCATGTCAAGATGATACGGAGCGTTTTAGCAAACTTAAACATATTCCCTTCAAAATTGATATGCACAATATTCAGTTGAAATCTGTACCTTTCGCTGTCACTATAACAGTTAAATTATTTAGATTATCGCGTCCATGCAAACCTTAGACAGCTTACTTTCTCAAGCCCAACAAGCCAAACAACACAATCAGTGGCGACAAGCAATTGAATTCTATTTGCAGGCACTGGAAAAACAGCCAAATATCCAACAGCTTGAACTTATTTACCTTAGTCTAGCTATTCTTTTTGGACAACAACAAAAGTTAGAACCCGCACTCAATTATTTTCAAAAAGTGGTTAAATACAATCCTAAAAATTCGATAGCTCATAGTGGTATTGGGCAAATCCTACACCGTTTCGAACAATTAGAATCCGCCTTACAACATTATCAACAAGCATTGACTTATGAACCATCACTGCACAATTTTTTATTAACTGCCAAGACATTACACCGTTTAGGCCGTTATTCGCAAGCCATGTTATGTTATAAGGAAGCAGCTAAGATTGCGCCCCAATCACCCGAGTTAAATTTTAGTATTGCTCTGCTACAGCTATTACATGGTAATTACAAAGAAGGTTGGCCACGTTATGAAGCGCGTTGGCAGTTGCCTGAACGTGGTTTTATCTTGCCTATGACCAAGCAGCCACCATGGCATGGTGAAGAGATACAACAGAAAACCTTAGTGATTATCAATGAGCAAGGGTTTGGGGATACGATTCAATTTTTGCGTTATATTCCGCTGCTAAAAGCTAAAAAGTTGATACTCAAATGCCATGAGCAACTTATTCCACTGCTTAAAGATAGCTTTAGAGACTTGCCAATTGAAATTATCGAAGCCAATACACCCATTTTAAACGCTTATGATTATTACACCCCCTTGGCCAGTTTACCGCGTATTTTTGAAACCCAGCTAGACAGCATTCCACACAATATCCCGTATCTAAAAACAAACTCTGCTAAAATACAGCAATGGAAAATAAAATTAACTGCAGAAAAGCTTAATGTTGGTATCGTTTGGTCAGGTAATCCAAAACATGTGAATGATGTGAATCGCTCTTGCTCATTGGAGCATTTTTTACCGTTAGCACAACATGGATCAGTCAAATTATATGGCTTGCAAAAAGGTGAGCCGACGCAGCACTTAACCCCAGAGATGCCGATTCAAGATTGCAGCCATCAGCTACACAATTTTAGTGATACTGCAGCGTTGATTCAGGCTTTGGATTTAGTGATTACGGTGGATACCTCTGTGGCACATTTGGCTGGGGCATTGGGGCAAAAAACTTGGATTATATTGCCTCATGTGCCTGATTGGCGATGGTTATTAAATCGAAATGATAGCCCATGGTATCCTACTGCAATGCTATTTCGGCAAACCCAAGCCAAAGACTGGACCTCTGTTTTTACCCAATTACAACACGAATTAAATCAACTAATCTCATGACAAGAAAAGAAAAACGTTTACTTTATATGATGCTGGTGATTTTCATTTTTTACGCTGTGCCGTTTGAAATTTACCCAAGAGCCAAGACTTTTTATCAAGATGAAGTGGATGAAATTCAGCAACTCCAAACCCAAATTGATAAAAGCCAACGTCTATTTCAGAAAACTGAATTTTGGCAAGAACAAAACGCGAGAATGAAGCAAGAGCGAACGGCGGTGTATGCCTCGCTACTGCAAGGGAAAAATCGTGATTTGCTAGTGGTTGAAATTCAAAAATTAATTAGAGAATTGGCGAAGCAAACAGGGGTTGCAAGTTATTCAACTCAAGAATTACCTGCATTTTCTGAAAATACGGGGGATTGGATGTTTATTACCCAAAAAGTCACTTTTGAATCCCAATCAAAAACACTGATCGATTTTCTCAAAGCGGTTGAAGATGCGCCACAAAAACTAGAAGTGGTTAAGTTATATGTTTACACCTCACCGCGTAATAAGATGTTACGAGGGGCTGTTGAAATCACTGGTTTTGCTCGTTTTTCAGCAATAACAGAGGAAGGTTAATATTTATGAACCCGCTAACTTTACCTTTGTTCACCAATTTGTTATCTAAAAAGCATATTGCGCCTGTTGAAACATTTCCAGATGACCCACGTCTCATGTTTTCAACCGTGCCTGATATTGAAGATCGTGCCAAAATTCGTTTTCTACTTGGTAAACAAATCCAATTTGAACATGCCCAAAGCGATTATGTCGAGCGTTTGATTAAGCATTGGCGTGCTAAATTATCTCCTGAAATTGAAGGAACAACGGAGGGCGGTATTGATGAATTGGATAATGATTATTTAAAAGATTTAGCCTCTGATGCGCCTGTGATTCGGATGGTAAACCATTTGATGGAACGCGCCTTAGACCTCAGTGCCAGTGATATTCACTTTGAGCCAGAGGAAAAACACTTGATAGTGCGCTGTCGGGTGGATGGTGTAATGGTCAATATTGAAAAGCTGCCTGCAAATGTACAAGCCTCAGTATCGTCACGGGTTAAGTTAATGGCTAAGCTTGATATTGGTGAAAAGCGTCTACCACAAGATGGTCGTATTCAGTATCAAATGGGTGATCGTACCTTAGATATGCGTGTTTCCACTTTACCGGGAGTGCATGGGGAATCGATTGTACTGCGGATTTTAGATCGTAGCGATGTGAAAGTCAGTTTAGATAAATTGGGGATGCCTGTTGATATTCTTGAACCTTATTCACGCTTAATTCAACAGCCTCACGGTATGTTATTGGTGACAGGACCTACAGGTTCGGGAAAAACCACTAGCTTATATGGCACGTTAGAGAAAATTAATACGGGTGAGAAGAAAATTATCACTATTGAAGACCCCGTAGAATATCAGCTTGAAGGTATTACCCAAATTCATGTGAATTCAAAAATCGGGCTAACGTTTGCAGCTGGATTGCGTTCTATTGTACGGCAAGACCCTGACATTATCATGGTCGGTGAGATTCGAGATCATGAAACTGCCTCAATCGGAATTGAATCTGCTTTAACAGGTCACTTAGTGTTTTCAACCTTGCATACCAATGATGCCGCAGGGGCAATGACCCGGTTGCAGGATATGGGTGTGGACACTTATTTGATTAGTTCTAGTGTGATTGCCACCATGGCACAACGTTTAGTACGGAAAATTTGTACTCATTGCAGTGAAGATGTTGCATTGACCGAACGTGAAGCCAGTTTACTTGGGATTAAGTGCAGTGATTTCCCTATCATTAAACGTGGCCGTGGCTGTGAGCGTTGTGCTAATACAGGTTATCGCGGACGTTTAGGCTTATATGAATTACTTGAAATATCTGATGAAATTCGTCATGTGATTAGTACAGGTGGTGATGCAAATGCGATTAGAAAACAGGCTGTTGCTGAAGGAATGCGTAGCTTACGTGCTGATGCGTTAGAAAAACTCTATCAAGGAATTACCACGCCTGAAGAAATTGTACGTGTTACACGCGCGATGTAGGTTTTTCCTCATTCTGAACTGAAGTGCAAAATGTAGCTTAAAGCAAACTCATTTTGCACTCTCAGCATCAATTAGAAGCTAATAATTAGTCGTGAAACAATTAACTGGCTCGCAGTTGTATCTTGCACCGAATACACAAGCTCATTACCATCAACACTAATACTTGCATCAATACGTTCCCAAGAGTCTAAACTTTGAACTTGAGTATCATAAGTAGGTAACAAGGTTAATGTCTGGCCATTAAAACCCAAACTGAATGTGCCGTCTACGTTATAAATCATGTTTTCAGCCCCGATTTGGCTTAATAAACTGATTAACACATCAGGATACAAAATTGCAGGATACACATTTTGTGTACTACCATCACTGAATACAACGCGACCTTCACGAATTGCCCGATTATTACGTGAACGGGTTGTGGTTATATCAGCAATAAAAGTAAGTCGTTCACCACCATTATCATTTTCCACTAACGCATTAAACATGATAACCAAGAATCGCAGGGTATCACCATCAGTGTAAGTGATAAAAACTTCCCCTTTATCATTCACTTTAATAATGGCATCTTCACCAAAAATAGCATGTAACTCATCGGGTTTATCAGGTGATGGGATCATCACAAATTGTTGGCTATTAGGCATAGTAATTTGCAAAAAGCCGCCAGCAACTTGATTCAAACCAACGTCCACTTCATTTTCATCCGCTTGTTGAATGCTTGATGTATCAGGTAAGAAACTAAATACAAAATTAGCAAACTCATCTGAACCGACTACATTCAAAATACTATTGTCTTTCTGTTTAAAGCGGAATTTAGATAAGTCTTCAGGCTGAAATATTGAGCTACTGCCCGTATCATTGGCTTGAGTTTGTCCCAAACCTTCATTCATGTGCTCAATCAATGGTATACCTTCTCCATCAATCCCAAATCCACTATCAAAATCAGGTGTTTCTGGCATATTTAAGTTTTCGGACACACCTTGTAACTCAAAGCTTCTATACACTACTTGACTGCCTGCAGGCGGTTTGATTTCCTGTGTTTCAGGGTCAATTTCCCAGTTTTCAGGTAATAAATCAGCAGGATTAACACCGCTTTGTTCCAATACTTGTTTCGATAAATGGGTCAATAATTTAGTGACTGCTCGGCTTTGCTTGGCTTTATCACCTGCCTCATCCTTGAATGTATTTTTATTCAAATTAGTGACTTGTTCGGCATTCATCTCTTTCACAATATGAGAAGGCAACACATCCAATGTTTCTGCGGGTAAGCCTTTCAAACTTTCTAACGGAATACTATCAAACTGCTCATCCGTCATTTGCTTTACTGCATTGGAGTCCAAAAAGGCTAAGTCTTCTTCTGTGAACAATGCTAAATCTTCTGGCGGTAATTGCTGCATCATTTCAGGGGTAAATGTGCTAAAGGCAGCAGGTTCAATGCGTTCTGCCAAATCATTTTGATTAATTTGTTCCACCTCAGTAGGATATACACAAAAGTCCAAAATGGTGAAATTGCCTTTAACACTGGGTAAGGTGACGTTATCACTTATTGTCACTCCGTCTCCTAATTCAACCGTTGGGGTTATGCACATATTGCTGATGACGGCATTATCAATTTTTGCATCGCCAATTCGTGCAGGTTGCTCAGGATCACCAACGATAACACCAGTTAATTCACCACCGATAATCACGGTATCAGGCTCTAATACCATGTCATCAATTGAACCACCATTATTGATTGTACCGCCTAGTGAGCCATCACCACGGATTGTTGCTCCTTCTTCAATGGTTATGTCTCGCATTTCTCCATCGTTTTGAATCTCGCCAGCAACATGGCCGCCTTCCAATTCAGAATGAGGACGAACATTGACATTTTCCACCGTACCATAATTGACATTTGAACCACTGAGACGGCCGCCTTGTAATGCTGCACCTTCCTCAATAGTCGCATTCGAAACTAAACCATCACTATGATTATTACCAACAAAGTGGATATTGGATACACTGGTATTTTGTGGAATTTGCCCGTTATCAATTTGTCCATTTTCAATGTGAACCGTATCAGGATTTTGTGGGGCTTCAGCTCCGCTTAAGTCAGGAGATAGCTCAAATATTGCGGTACATATTGCATCTTGGTCTAAGTGTACATATCCAAAACCACAAGGACCACGCCAATATTTAAACGTCCAACCTTGAGCAGGAGTAACATTTAATAACACCTCTGTACCATATGGATAAACATAAGTACACGTACTGCCACAATTTTGAATTACGCCTTCACCTTCAATATTCAGCTCTAAAATAACTTCAGATTCAGTAATGACCGATTGTTCTGTATCATCAAGTGATGAAAAATTAGCAGTACATTGTTGATTAGTATTCATGACTACCCGTCCTGTTTCATCACAACTGCCTGTCCAACCAATAAACTCCCAGTTTGGCTCAGGGTCTGCAATTAAAAACACTTCGGTTTCTGGTAGATATTCTTGGGTACACTGTTGACCGCATTCAAATACCCCGCCTTCGCCTGAACTGGTCACGCTCAAAGTAAATAATGGATTACCTTCACTATCCATACTGGTGGTCTCATCTGGTAGCAATTCTGGACATGACGGCATCAATACAGAAACATAAGCCGCATCAGAGGCAAAATTATCAACTGTCGTTTGCACGCTATAGGTATAAGTTTGTTCGCAATTCAAGTTTCTATCAAGAATGCTGTGTGTATCACTTGCAACCGTGATTAAGCTGTTTCCATTTCGTTCGATATAGTGTCCTGAATGAATCACATTATCATCAGACCAAGTTAAATTAATTTCTGACGAGGAAATTGCTGTAATAACAAGCTTGTAAGGAGTAAGAATATTGGTATCAATGATATTTGGTGCTTCTACAGGTTCGATAGGTGTTTCAATCTCATCTGTATTGCATAGTGGTGCAACAATCGTCACCGTTACAGTTAAAGAATTGGCAGCACCATCAGTCGCCATCACGGCATATTCATATACAAAGCCACACTGGATAAATGTATCCGTAAACGTGGTTATATTTTCGGCTAATTCTGCCCACACTTGGTTATTACGCAAGATTGTAAAGCCCGTCTCTCTATCGCTATTATCTAGCCATACAAGTTCAACTGTCTCATCAGGGCGTAATGTCGCGCTTAAATTACTTGGAGGATTTAATGTCGGGTCAGTTGTTGTATCCCCAGTTGTATCCCCAGTTGTATCCCCATTTGATCCAGAATCTGGAGGCGTTTGGGTAGTATCACCAGTAGTAGGTTCTGATGTGCCACAATCTAATGTTTGCCCCGTTTGAACTAAATACGCGGAGTCACCATATTGATTGGTGGAAAAAACACTATAGGCATAGCTACTGCTACAAGCTAAATCTCTATCTGTAAAACGGGTTGCATTTGCGCCTAATTCTGCGACAACTAAACCATTTCTCAAAACAGTATAGCTTTCTTCAATTGCACTATCATCTAGCCATGTTAAGTGAATTGTTGTTTCTGATTGTGCCGTTGCCGTCAAATTGGCGGGGGCGTTCGGTGGATTGAATGTATCGTCCAAGCACTCACCGCTACTCCCTGTCACAGTAACCGTGTCAGAATCACCTATTTCATTGCTTGTATATAATGTGTAAGTGTAGCTTGTGCCGCAAGTTAGGCCTGAATCAGTGTCATTTGTGGTATTGGCAGCAAGTGTACTAATGACATTTCCATCACGCTGTAAAGTAAAGCTAATTTCATCACTACTATTGTCAGCCCAAGTGAGACGAATTTGATCACTGGATTCCGCACTAGAGGTAAGATTTGATGGTGCAGTCGGCGCAGTACAATCCGCTGTGATTTGAGTTCCTGTTATAGAAGTAGAGTCGCCCACACCATTGATTGCATATATTTCATAGCCATATGTTGTAGCACATGTCAGGTTTTTATCTGACAAACTAGTTGCATTAGCAGGTAAAGTTATGATTTCAATTCCATCACGCAATATTCTAAACTCAGTTTCGTCGCTACTTTCATCAACCCAAGTTAAATCAATTTGAGTATCACTGACAGTGACTAGGTTTAAATTACTTGGGGCTATTGGTAAATCAAATTCTTTTTCATACGCGCCAATATCACAATCATCTCCCTGTGTACGGGGAGCACCTCGTTGATCGGTTTCGATTTCAAACGTGATACAAGTATCAGCATCAATCGCATCGATTGCATCAGAATTTATGGTTTGAAAGCCTAGGGTTTTAGTTATGCCACCATTGTTTTCCAATGATGTAGTAAGTTGAGGATCAGTAGATAACAGTGGCGTAATACCACATTCATTATTTTCGATTAGATTGTATTGATTTATACCTGTAATCGCCGTACCTGTGGTGATATGGCAATCATCGGCAACACCATCCGCCGTATTATCAGCTAATAAAACACCTATCATATTAAGCGTTGCAGTTGTATCTTCGACATCAATACCACCACCATTATTGGCTGCTGTATTTCTTGCAATAGTGACGTACGTTAAATTAACATTGCTGCCTTCAACCACTTTGATTGCACCAGCATGGAAATTGGCAGTATTAGCAAAAAATGTGGAGTTTAAAATATCTGCACTGCCTTTGATATTAAGAGCACCACCCCAATCTGCTGTATTATCATAGAAGGTACTGTCATTAATAATCAATGATGAAGTGGGTACTGTTGCAATTGCTCCACCTCCACTTGTAGTAGCAATACCATTACGAAATGTGGACTCATTAGCAATTAATGTGCTACTGCTCTTCACATGGATTAATCCACCCCATGACCCCTGACCATTTTGTAATGTGAGCTCTATTAAAGTTAATTGGCTCGAAGAAATCACAGAAAAAATACGATTTGTTCCATTACCATCCAATATAATATTGTTACCACTTGCATCAATTGTAAGTTTTTTATCAATACTGATTTCTTCTGTTAGCGTAATAGTTTGGCCTGTTAATGAAGGTGAAAATTCAATAGTGTCACCTGCATCAGCAAAGTAAATTGCATCGCGCAAGGTATTATTATTTGCTGAAGTATCATCATCTAAAGTATTGTTTAGATTATCAACAAGTAAATTTTTGGTAGGGGGTTCATATTCATATGCACCAATATCACATGAATTAACACGCGATTCACCGCGTTGATCTGTATTACCTCCTGATAATGTAGAACATATCGATCCCATTCCATTATCAATCGCAAGCGAACCTGCAAGTAATTTCATGGTTAAAGTAGAGCCGCCATAGTCATCTAAATCATCTAACTTTGCATCACCACTATAATCAGGATCACATGAGCCATCTTTAATGAGGTTGTTGTTATTACTTGATACAGTCGTTGGAGAAGGTGTTTCAGGGTCTGTTAATAAACAATCGTCTACATCATTATCAAGAATATTATTTGAGAATGACAGTGAGCCACCATTGGTGATAATACCCGTATTGTTTGCAGCAATGGTGTTATTGATTAATGTTGTGGCTGCATTATTTGCATAAATAGCCCCTGCTATCATTGCGGTATTTTGAGCCAAAGTGCTGTTGCTTAGATGTAAAGTTGCACCATTTGCATAAATAACACCGCCTGTAGCTGCACTGTTGTCATAAAATCCAGAATGGGTGATTGTGAGTTCCGTACCAAAATTAGCATAGATAACACCGCCTTGACTATTTGTTGTGTTACTACTAAACCTCATATCATCAAGCGTGAGTGAACCAGATTCAACATAAATACTGCCTCCAACATCATTTCCTATACCACCATCTACTAAGCTTAAATCTTTGATGCTGACATTGTTAGCTCTGATAATAAAGTGGCGTGTTACATCATTACCATCAATGGATATATTCTGGGATGAACCATCAATAGTCACTGATTTATCAACAGTTAATGGAGCGGTTAAATATAGCGTTTGACCAGAAAGGGCGGATGAAAATGTAATCTCACTACCATCACTGGCATAGGCGATGGCTTCACGTAATGAGTTTTGGCTTGTATTACCGTCATCAATATCTACTGCTGTATTTACAACTGTACTACCC
>JADGDW010000272.1 GCA_016744725.1 Candidatus Albibeggiatoa sp. nov. BB20
ACCATAAATAAAAGAGATTATTTGTCGTAAATTTATATATAAAAGCACCTGATATTTTTTATTATATTGATTATAAATGTAAAAACATCTAATTTAAAATGTAGGAGAATATAAATACTTCTATTAATATGTTGGGATGAGAATTATTTAATATGTAAAAAAGATGGCGGATTAGTTTTTAATACTATCTATGAATAATAAATACACATATTTTCTTTTTAAAACAAAAATCTATTCTGTTATAAATAACATTTTATTTAGTGCTATTTATATTTTTTGGCTCTAAATTAATGAATTTTACAGACATCTTAAAAGGCTGATAGATTAATATTTAACTATATTATTTCCTGTATCAGCCACTCTTAACTTAATAGTGAAAAACAATCCCTATCTGAAGTATTTTGTAAGAAGGCCAAAAAGTAAAAAATGGAATTCACCACTTATCAAACAGGGATATCAAAAGCAGGTGATTTAAGCCAAAGTAGGGGGCATTTTTTAATAGTGGATTTTGCTATCATAGAGTCACATTTATTCAAAGGATGATTGTGATATGTTACTGGCTCTTGAATTGATGGCGGGAACTTATCTGAGTTTAAGAGTGTTAGATTTTTATCGAGGACGCAAGAAAGCCAAAGTAGCTAAAAAACTACAAAATAGCTCAGCGCCAAAAAATGATATTGTTCCAGAACACACAAGTGCTGAGGAAGAACAAACCTCCAATCATTACATCAAAATTAGTGGTCTTAGCTTGTTTACTTCTGCTTTACTCACTACAACAAGTTCTGCTTTTCCGATATTACAAGTCACTAACATTGTTATCCTCACTTACGCGAGCAGTCCGATTCTGAAACAAGCCGAACAGTCATTGATTCGAGAAAGAAAAATCAAAAATGACCTACTCAATTCACTGGTTGTGGTTGGTTCGGTGGCAACAGGGGCTTACTTTACCGCTGCATTGATTATGCTGATTTATCATGCAGGTAGTAAATCACTTGCAAAAACGCAACACCGCTCTGAAAAAATGCTGACGGATATTTTCCAAAATCAGCCTACTACGGTCTGGATTGTAAAAGGTGATTCTGAAATAGAAATTGCCCAGCAAGACATACAAGTAAACGATATTGTTGTGGTGAATACGGGTGAAGTGATACCGATTGACGGCGTGATTATTCAAGGCGAGGCGATGATTGACCAACATACCTTGACGGGGGAATCAATACCCGTAGAAAAACAAACAGGCGATCACGTATTTGCGATGACTTTGATATTAAGCGGCCAAATTTATATTAAAGTTGAAAAATCGGGTAATGACACGGTTGCAGCTAAAATTACTAAAACACTAGATAATATGCTTGATTTTAAAACCGATGTGCAATTAGTGGGTGAAAAATGGGCGGATAAAGTCGCTGTACCTTTGTTAGCCTTGGGAGCGGTGGCATTTCCTTTTATTGGTCTTTCTCCCACCTTGGCTATTTTGTATGCCAGTCCAGGAAATATTTTTCGATTTTGTGGATCGTTGTTAACTTTGAATCACCTAATTATCGCCTCCCGTAACGGAATTTTGGTTAAAGATGGGGCAGCATTAGAAAAACTTACTACGATAGATACTATTATTTTTGATAAAACAGGCACTTTAACTGAAAGTCAACCTGAGGTCGGCGAAATTATCATTTATCATCAATCCTATACGAAAAAACAATTGCTCAATTATGCCTTAATTGCTGAATATAAAATGAATCATCCAATTGCTAAAGCGATTCAGAAAAAAGCCCAACAATGGGAATTAGCTATGCCAAGCGTAGACTATTCAGAATACAAAATGGGTTATGGTATCAAAGCCTCATTTGAAGATAAATCAATCTGGGTTGGTAGCATTTCGTTTTTAAAAATGGAAGGGATTAAAATTCCTGAAGATGTGGAAACAGCCTTAATTGAGACGTATCAACACAAGGGACATTCTCTAGTTATGGTCGCGGTGGATCATGAATTGATTGGTGCAATGGAAATTTGTTTTCAAGTTCGCCCTGAAGTTAAGGATTTAATCAGTGGCTTACGCAAGCGCGGCATCAGTCACATCTCAATTCTATCAGGCGATAACGCTTCACCAACCCGCCATTTAGCTGAGACAATTGAAGCTGATAGCTATTTTCATAATATTTTACCTGAAGATAAAGCCAATATTGTCGAAAAATTCCAAAAACAAGGCAAAACAGTATGTTTTATCGGTGATGGGGTAAATGATGCAATTGCAATGAAACAAGCTGATGTCTCGGTGTCGTTGCGTGGTGCATCATCGGTTGCAACTGATATGGCACAAGTGATTTTAATGGATGGTACATTAACCAAATTAGATGAGTTATATGATTTGTCGAAAAATTTGGATAAGCATTTACGTCACAGCATTATTTTCGGTGCAGGGGCTGCTAGTAGTTATGTGATTATTTTTCCACTGTATTTGCATATTGGATTGCTAACAACTTTACTTTCTTCTTTGGTGATTTTGGCGGGTATGGTCACTCATGCGATGCTGCCTTTAAAACAATTACCTCAAGACAAGCAAGAAAGCCTCAAACAAGTTAGGATTGAAAGTTAAAATAACTACTAAAGAATCAAAGCATGTAGGATGGAATGGTATAGCGTTTTCCACCAAAATAATGGCTATTATAAATAAGGTGCAATACGGTGCGTAATGATATCTTTATTAGCTTCAATTTTTGGGGTATATAGTCATTCTATTTTAAGATGATACAGGACTGGCAGTCCTAGGTTTTAAAACTATTTGATATTTAAAGTATTTCAGGACTGCCAGTCCTCACATTCAAGATAGAATTGACTATACCTATTC
>JADGDW010000005.1 GCA_016744725.1 Candidatus Albibeggiatoa sp. nov. BB20
ATGCAAAACCGAGCAAATTTAAGCCTTGCCAATAATTAGGATTTTCAATATTGGGATCATCTATTGCAAGTCCAACTCCCCATATTTTATCAATGGGACTGGCTTCAATTAATACTCGCTTGCCTGTATTGGCTAAAAATTTACCTAATGCCTTATTCTGACTAAATTTTAAAAAATTACCACGTACCACAATCTCAAACCGCTGCGCTAGCCAGATCACTTCATCAAAATTGAGTACGTTTCGCCCTAATGCTTTTGCCTCACCAAGGTTTGTTGCATGAATTATTTTTTGGTAATTCTCTGTATCATCAAATAATTTAGCTTTTTCTGCCATCATATAATGTTCAGAGGTTAAATATTGAATACCATCCTCAGTAAATGTCGACGCATACCATTGACTGAAACAAGCTTTAGAAAAAGAAAAAGCATTATAAAAAAATAATTGAATACCATGCTAGCTTAAAAAATTCACACCGTATTACGATTACGGAGCATACCAAAAATAGCAACCTCAATACAGATGATAACAATGATATGATGGGATGCTTGAAAGACTGATAGCTATTGATACTATAAAATTGCTTATGACAATACAGCAGTCATAAAAATGCAATTATGACCTACTATATTAGGCTTTCGCCCTAACTAAACTATATTTTGAACGTAAGCTAATGCTTTTTGATATAATTTATTAATCTAAAACATCCAGAACCTAGCAGTATTGGCTGATTTGTTTAAATACCAAACTCAAGTTCTATTGCGTTTTTTTACGCCAAATCAAAAATCGAAAATTCTATGAGCCAAACGTTAACTATTACCCAACCAGATGACTGGCATTTACATGTTCGTGATGGAGCAGCAATGCACGCGGTTGTACCTGCAACAGCACGCTGTTTCGCTCGCGCGATTATCATGCCTAATCTCAAGCCACCTGTAACAACTGTTGAACAAGCTGAACAATATAGGCAAGATATTTTAAGCACTTTACCTAATAACACCCAGTTCAACCCATTGATGGTGTTATATTTAACTGATAAGACTACAGTAGAAGAAATTCAAAAATTAAAAGCCAGTGAGCATATTTATGCGGTCAAATACTACCCTGCAGGTGCAACAACCAACTCAGATGCTGGTGTGACCGATTTACGGAATGTGTGGCCAGTATTGGAAAAGATGCAACAACTTGATATTCCATTACTTATTCATGGAGAAGTGACCGCGACTAGCATCGATATTTTTGACCGTGAACGTTACTTTATTGAGTATGTACTTGATCCTATTTTAACTGAATTTCCTGAATTACGGGTGGTTATGGAGCATATTACAACTCAAGAAGCCGTTGAATATGTTACAGAAATGTCGCATCACTTAGCAGCAACAATCACCGCTCATCATTTACTAATGAATCGTAATGCTATTTTCCAAGGCGGGATTAATCCACATTATTATTGTTTGCCTGTATTAAAACGTGAGGTGCACCGTGAAGCCCTCATTCGAGCGGCAACCAGTGGTAATCCTAAATTTTTCTTAGGTACAGACAGTGCGCCACACCCTCAACATGCTAAAGAAGCAGCTTGTGGCTGTGCAGGCATGTATACCGCACCTGCGGCTATTGAACTATATGCTGAAATCTTTGAAGCAGAAGGAAAATTAAATAAATTAGAGGGCTTTGCAAGTTTTTACGGTGCTAATTTCTACAAATTGCCTCACAATAAACAAACTATTACGTTACGTAAAGCAACATGGGCGATGCCTGAGTCTTTTGAACTTGGTGAACACAAAGTGATTCCATTGCGTGCAGGTAGTGAGATTTTATGGCAGTTGGTGTAAATGATTCGTGCAACGCTTCTTGTTTTTCTTGGATTTATTATTGCAGATCATAGTGATGCTGAGACCATTCATCGACTATTTACCACGCCAGAACAACGTTATGGCCTAGAACAAGAGCGTTTAAAGCCTGCACCAAGCAAAGAAGAAGTTGAGAGTTTTGAATTACCAGAACCACCAAAATATATTATATTCAATGGCTTGTATCGTAAAAATAATGGCGATATTATGATTTGGGTTAATGGCAGTAATAAATTGAATTTTAAGAAGCAGAGTTATTATATTGAACTTAATGAGGCAGATAATTCGGTTTTTGTGGTTTTAAAACAGCGTAATAATTTACGAATTGCTTTGCAACCGGGGGAAGTATTAGAGACTCAAAGCGAAAGAATATTTCAAGCTTATGAAAGTGATGAATGGCGCGCCCGAGACGATTCGAACGTCCGACCTTTGGCTCCGGAGGCCAACGCTCTATCCAACTGAGCTACGGGCGCACTTAAACTAAACGAGCATTTTATTGCTTTTTCAAATAAATGTCAAAAATACCTATTCATTTTTAGTTGCTTATACCGCTTGACTTAAGTTTAACAAATAGATGTTAGGTAAAATAATCTAAGTTTATCGAAATCCAACACTTTGAAAATAAGCCAATGGATTCAAAATAGTCCACCCAAAATGCAAAACCATTCATATATAAGTTTTAAATATCCAACTGAATTCAAAGTTATTCTAAAACTCTGCTAACCCATTGTATAACATTGGCTAATCAAGAATATATTCTGGAGCATAGGGTTTGAATTCTATACTCCAAAATATCATCATTGCTTAAAATGGAATATCATCATCAAAATTATCTGGCGAACCACCCGATGTTGAGCTTGGCGCTACAGTATCCATTGGTGGTGGCGCAGGTACAGGTGGTGCTGTCGGGGTTGGGTTCGGTGGCGGTGGCGTATAGTTTGGTTGTGCACCCGTATTTTGTGGTGGCGGTGCATAAGCTGCTGTATTTTGTGCAGCAGGTGGCGCATAAGTATTCTGTTGTGCTGGTGGTGACGGATAGCCCCCTCCTGCATTATCACCACGACCGCCAATCATTTCCATACGTTCACCAACAATCTCAGTGGTATATTTTTCAATGCCAGTCTGATCTTGCCATTTACGAGTTTGCAAACGCCCTTCAATATAAACTTGAGAACCTTTACGCAAATAATCCCGTGCCACTTCCGCAGAACGTGCAAAAAGTACAACTCGATGCCATTCTGTCGTTTCGCGCCATTCACCTGTTTGGTTATCTTTATAGCCTGAATTAGTAGCCACGCTTAAATTTGCCACAGATGAACCACTTGCAGTTGCACGAATTTCTGGGTCATTCCCTAGTCGCCCAATCAACATTACTTTATTTAAAGTGCCCTTAGCCACTGACTTTTCTCCTGAAAACTAAAATTAATAACGTGCCTCTTCGGGTATCGAAAATTGTTCTAATGCGCTCATATCTAAAATGTCGCGGTCAATCTTCAAATACGCCACACCATCTTCTAAAATCACAACCGCTTCGGCAACCCCCGGAATCTGTGCTAACTGTTTGGTTAACTGGGTTGCTTTTTGTTTATCTAAATCACCTACATTTAAAAAATGAGGGCTTAAATAACGTGGGCTATGCATGGTTATCGCAAGTATAAACCAAATAATTGCCAAGACTGCACAAAATAAAAACACGGCCATATCCCCATATTGATGATGAAACCAACCACCGCTAACCCCACCAATAAATGCGCCTAAAAACTGTGAGCTGGAATAAACCCCCATTGCAGTACCTTTATTTTCGGGTGGTGCAATTTTACTGACTAATGATGGAAGACTGGCTTCTAACAAATTAAATGCCATGAAGAATGCGAATAATAATAAAACTAATCCCCAAAAATACTGATGAAAATAGGCAAAACCAAATTGTGCGATGACTAATAAACCAATGGCGAACACAAACACAAATTTCAAATGATGTTTTTTCTCACCAACAATAATCAACGGTATGATACTGAGGAAGGAAACCAATAAAATAGGAAAATACACCATCCAATGTTGTGCAACAGGCAGTTTATCTTTTAAAAGCAGTGGCATTACAACGAATAACGCCGTCAACATACAGTGCAAAATCATGATACCTATGTTTAAACGCATCAATTGAGCATCATGGAAAATATTGGTGAATTGAGATAAGACAGGTTCTGTATCACGGTGAAAACGACAGTGATGAGGTTGAGGTACGACGGTGTGTAAAATAATGATTGCAATAAGGGCCAAACCCGCAGTTGCCCAGAAGATGCCTTGTACCCCAATCCAATGGTTTAATACAGGGCCAATAGATAAGGCAAAAATAAATGACATCCCAATCGTCATCCCAATTATCGCCATGGCTTTGGTGCGGTGTTCCTCATAAGTTAAATCGGCGGTCAATGCTAATAATGCAGCGGCAATCGCGCCACCACCTTGCAAAGCACGGCCAATAATCACCCCTGTAATATCAGTCGACATCGCAGCCACAATACTACCAAAGGCAAAAATCAATAAGCCAATTGTAATCACCGTTTTACGTCCAATACGATCTGACAACATGCCAAATGGAATTTGTAAACTGGCTTGAGTTAAACCGTAAATGCCAATTGCAACCCCAATCAGAAACGGTGTTGTACCGTCTAATTGTTCAGCATACAAAGCAAAAACGGGCAATATCATAAATAGGCCAATCATGCGCAAAGCAATAATAATGGCAATAGACGAAGTTGCCTTTAATTCGGTCTGATTCATTCGCTAACCTTTGGTCGATTTCTTGTATGTATTATAACTAAGAATCGGCATCACATCCGTTTGGATTCCATGCAATTGCCAGTTCTCGGTAGCATTATATTTTTATTATTAAGCAAAATTATTTTTGAAATACTACGTTTTTTTAGCCGAAAGGAGGTCACTGTATAATAATTTCATGAAAAGTAAACCACTCAACTTAATTTTAGGGCGTAGTATGGAGATTTTTAGCTTATATTTGGAATGAATGATGGAGGTATTATTCACAGGCATGAGCTTAAGTTGAACATAATGCAATTAAATGTGGCTGATTTTTAGATTTTTTAGACTGACATTGTTACGAATTCCAGCATAATATCAGCCTGTTTTCCGATTTCATAACTAATCATAAAAAACTGTCGGATATTGGTTGTATTACGTTATTATTCTCTGTTTCCAGTTTGATAGTGCGTTTTTGCTCGATGTCTTGATTTATTTTGTACAAACTACTCAATATACTTTAGGGAGATGAAAGCCTTCTATTTAACCGTCGTTAACCACTGCCGTACAAATGGCAAGGTGATTTTACGATGCGCAGCTAAAGAAGCATAATCAAGGTTTCTCAACTGATGAATGAGGGTTTCTAAATCATACGCAAATTGTTTAAGTAAATAGCGTGCTACTTTTTCAGATAATTCAAAGCCCAATTGTTTAGCATGTTGCTGTAGTGCTTTTATTTTCTCTTTATTATCTAGGCCTTGCAGTTTAAATACCCCACCCCAAGATAAGCGTGATTCTAAGTCCAGTAGCTCTAATCCTAGTTCATTAGGAGCCGTCTTGCCTGCCATTAGCAATGGAATATTTTTATCTTTCAAGCGGTTAAATAAATTAAACAACGCATGCTCCCAATCGCTAGAGCCTGCAATGACTTGCAAATCATCCAAGCAAACTAAATCCAAGCTATCTAAACCTTCGAGCACCATCGTACCTTCTGATTTTAGTTCGGAAAGAGGAATATAAGCAGGTGTTTGGTCAAAATAAGCCATCTCTTGGCAAGCTGCTTGTAATAAATGCGTTTTACCAGTGCCAGATTCGCCCCATAAATACAAACTATTTTCACTTTGTCTTGCAATCACTTGCCTCAGTACTAATAAAGCAGTGTGATTAAAAGTGGCGTTATAGTTTGCAAATGATTGGCTGAATTGCAAATTGATACCAAGTGGTAATTGGGTGCTCATAGCCTTAGTGTTAAACAATGTTAAACTTTTTGAGCCTTTAGATAAGTTGAGTCATTCTTAAACTATTTCAGCAAAAAATGCAAGCTTTAGAATTTGGTTTCAATGTGTTTTTTGGTTTTAATATACAAAAGCTAAGCCATACAAATTGGGTAAGCAATCCCGTAATTTCTTGCTGATAGACTTCATTATCAATATTGATTTTTGATTTAAAATAATTTGGCTTAAACTATCCGCATTGGCTAATTGAATTGGATTTTTTGCGGTAAATAGCTATTTTTTGGGTTCAACATGAATTATGAACATAACATAAGAATATGCGCTAATTTAGAGATTTGTCATGATTGACTAGAAAAATGCATAAAATAAACAATTATAGACATTTTATTTTAAAGTAATACAGGACTGGCAGTCCTCAATTTTAAAACTGATTGATATTTAAAGTATAAAAAGACTGCCAGTCCTAACACATAAACTGGAATTGGCTATATCTTACAATAGATTAGCACTCACATAATTCGATACATTTAAATCAAATAAAACAGGTGTCACAGTTATTATGTTTAATTTTAAAAATGTTGCTATTGGTTTACTCGCTTTAATTGCAGCTTTATTTGGTGGCATTAAAGCGTATATCGATACCCAAATCCAGCAAAAATTAACCGAATTTAGTCAATCGTCAGGAAAGAATTTTCAATTAAACTACACTGATGCCAATCTATCATGGACAGGAACGTTGGTGATTGAAAATGTAGAGTTAAATACTGAAAATCAGCCCAATATTGCAATTGAAAAGCTGGTTTTACATCAAGCATATTTATTCTACGATGTGAAAAATAGTTTGCCAGAACAATCGCATGTGGAATTATTTGGGGTGCAAATGGATGTCCCTGATATTGCGAGCCAAGCCCCTGATATTTTATTCAGCTATAAGCCCTATTACTTAAGTTTACGTGAATTGCGTCAGTTGGGTTTTCCTCAGTTTGCAATGGATATAGATATTCAGGCCAAGCAAGTGGCTAAAACTGTCGATGTGTTAATCAATGTTCAAGGTCAACACTGGGCGAATGTAAACATTGCAGCGACTTTATTGAATATGCCAGCATCACCTTTAAACTGGTTAAAGCAGATGAATCAAATCCAATTAGAGCAATTCATACTCACTTATGATGACAGTACATTTATGCAAAAAACCACTACTTTCTTAGCTCACCGCAATAAACAAGTTGAAAAACTATTTAAGCAACAATTGGCTTATAAATTACGTCGTGATATTGAATCACTGCGTACTCAACTTGAAATAAGTAGCATTGACAACCTTGCTCAATTTATTCAACAACCGAAACAATTACAACTTATTTTCCAACCCAAGCATCCACTTCCCACTTACCAAACCATTATCAATACGCCTCCACAAAACCTGACTCAACACCTTGGTTTTAAAATAAAATATACCCAATAATTTATTTATGTAATAATAAAAATGTCTTATATGAAAAACAGGTTTAATCTAGGGCTTGAGTTAAAAAGGCTGAAGTCGCCATATTTCTAAAATGTTCGAGGGGGATATTCGTGAATTTTCGAGTCTTACTTTTGGGTTTAGCTCTGTGCTTAAATACCCAAGCAACTTATGCCCAAGATAAAATCGGATTGAATGAACTGATTGGCTTATCTTTAGCGGAATTATTGCAAGTTGAAATCGAAATTGCGTCTAAAAGTAGCGAAACAATTTTTGATGCGCCTTCATCAGTTACTGTATTTACGCGCCAAGAATTACTCAATATGGGGCTAACTTCAGTTGAAGAATTATTAAATTATATCCCTGGGTTTATGGCGACCCGAGAACTGGTATTTAACTCTGGTTATATGGTTGCCGCACGTGGCATGACCACCCCTCAAGCATCATACAATATTTTATTTATGGTGGATGGACAACGACTTAACAATGCGGTTAGTGGTGGTGCATTAGCCCGTAATTTTTATATTCCATTGGCGAATGTGAAACAAGTTGAAGTGATTCGTGGACCTGGTTCTGCATTATATGGTACTAGTGCATATTCTGGTGTGGTGAATATTGTGACCAATACCGATGTGAATAATGCGTTCTTCAGTGCAGGTGATATGGCCAGTCGAGAAGCGTATATGAATTTCTCTAAACAATTTGAACAGGGTGGTTATGTTGCAGGGTTTGCGCGTTACTTTGAAGATAATGGGCAAAAAATCTATCAAAATGTGCTCAATCCAAACACATTAAGTTCTGACCCTTTAAAAGGCAGTGATATTTATTTATCGGCTGAATATGATCGGTTTCATTTCCAGTTTCGGAATGCTCAACGTGATCGGGATGAATTTGCATTTTTTACTGAAAACTTAGAAGGCATTGAAAAATATTTCACTGAACATCAATCAATTAGATTAGGTTATGAATTATACAAAACGGATAAATTTAATCTCAACATTGATTTTGATTATATGCGCACTCGAAATAAAGAAACATTTTTAACCTCTTCATTAGCTTATTTACCTGACAGCTTAGATAAATCCAATTTAGGTAATTTATTAGACGGGCGCAATGCCAAAGAAACCGAATGGTCAATTAACCTTGAGGGTCATTATGCTTTCAACGATCATCATGAATTAATTACAGGCTTGCAGTACCGAAAACCAACCACAGAATATGCATATATTTCATTGAATTATGATGTTGCCGAATATAATCAAGCCTTAGCTGAATCACCGCCAACAGGGTCTTTTAATTATACCGGCATTCCGTATGATACTGCTGACTACGAACCCCAAATCAGTCAAAATATTTTAGGGATTTATGTGCAAGATAAATATCAATTTAATCCACAATGGGCAATGACATTAGGTTTGCGTTATGATCGTTATTCTGATGCGGGCAGTACCACCAACCCACGTGCTGCATTGACTTATGCACCGTCTGAAAAAACTAAATTTAAATGGATGTATGGCGAAGCATTTCGAGCACCTTCACTACGTCAGAGTTTTACAAAAATACAGGGGCTTGGTAATCCTGACTTAGAGCCTGAAACCATTAAAACCTTAGAATTGGCTTGGTTACAACAATTTGAGCAAGCGCAAACCATGCTCACGTATTTTTACAGTCGAGCTGAAAATAAAATTGATACCGTTTTGTTATCATCAGCGACTACAGGTGAATTTTTACGCCAATTTCAAAATTTACCGGGGGCACTGGATTCCGCAGGCTGGGAGTTTGAATTATCTAGCCAATTGACTGAGCATTTATCGTTACGTACCGCCTACACTTATATGGCAAAAATGCAGGAAAAACCGCAACGCTTTTCCGAGCAAACCTTTTCCGCAATTTTAAATTACCAACATGATAAATGGAATCTCAATCTAAATACTTATTATCATGATACGATGCAACAGCAGATTATAGGAGGAAAAATCAAAGTATTTGATGATTATTGGGTTCTACATTCCGCCGTCCGTTATGCGCTAACACCAGAACTAACCATTGTTGGACGTATTCATAATCTATTGGATGAAACATATTACAATTCAACCAAATATGCATCTGTGACCGATGGTGTATTAAATCGTGGTCGCACTTATTCTTTGGGTATTGAATTACAGTTTTAGGTCAAGGTTTTGGTCTAATACTTGAATTAAAAAGCCTGAATGCTTTATGGTCTTTAGGGGGGAATATCATGAATCTTCAGTCGTTACTTGTCGGCTTAGTTTTGTATTTGAATACCCATTCAGTGATGGCGGTTCAAGACAAGGTGGTCATAAATGAATTGCTTGGCTTATCTTTAACTGAATTATTGCAAATTGAAATTGATATTGCCTCCAAAAGCAAAGAAACGATTTTTGATGCACCCTCATCTGTGACTGTATTCACCCGCCAAGAATTACTTAATATGGGGCTGACTTCGGTTGAAGAACTATTAAATTATATCCCCGGATTTATTGGTACACGCGAGCTGGTATTTGGTTCCGGTTATATGGTTGCTGCACGTGGCATGACCACTCCCCAAGCATCATATAATATTTTATTTATGGTGGATGGACAACGACTTAACAATGATATTAGTGGGGGTGCGTTGACACATAATTTTTATATTCCACTGGCCAATGTGAAACAAGTTGAAGTGATTCGAGGGCCAGGATCAGCCTTATATGGCACTAGTGCATATTCTGGTGTGGTCAATATTGTGACCAATAAAGATGTGAATGATGCGTTTGTCAGTGCAGGTAATTTAGCCAGTCGCGAAGCGTATGTGAATTTTTCTAAGCAATTTGATAATGGCTATTTTACGGGGTTTGCCCGTCATTTTGAAGATAATGGCCAAAATGATTATAAAAACATTATCGATCCAAGCAAATTAACTTCCGACCCCATGCAAGGCAATGATATTTATTTATCTGCACAATATGATAAGTTTAATGTTCAATTTCGACATTCCCAACGGGATAGAGATGAATTTGCATTTTTAAGCGAGAGTTTAGAAGGAGTAAATAAAGATTTCACTGAACATCAATCGATTAAAGTAGGCTATCAATTATTTGAAACTGATGATTTTAGCTTAAACCTAGATTTGAGCTATATTCAAATGCGTACTAAAAGTGTGGCTTTAGATGCTTCTTTTGCTAATTTACCTGAAACCTTGAGTCAATCTAATTTGGGCAATTTAACAGGTGGGCGTAATTCTAAAGAATCAGAGCTGGCTTTTAATATTGAAGGCCGTTATATTTTTAGTGATACGCATGAGTTGGTTGCAGGCTTACAGTATCGTCAACCGACAAGTAATTTTGCTTACAATTCGTATAATTATGATCCGATTACTTTAAATCAAGCACTGAGTCAATCGCCACCTACGGGAAGTGTTCCTTATACTGGGGTGTTATATGATACGGTCATTTTAATTGAACCTGATTTTAATCGAGATATTTTTGGGGCTTATATACAAGATAAATATCAGTTAAATCAGCAGTGGGCAATGACGATAGGCTTACGTTATGACCGTTATTCTGATTTTGGCGGCACAGTGACTCCACGCGCTGCGTTAACTTATGCACCAACTGAAAAAACTAAATTTAAATGGATGTATGGTGAGGCATTCCGCGCCCCTGCAATACGCCAAGGCTACATTAAGTTAAATCAATTGGCGAATCCTGATTTGAAATCTGAAACGATTAAAACTTTGGAATTAGCATGGCTACAGCAATTTAAGCGTGCACAAACGACGTTAACCTATTTTTACAATCAGGCTAAAAATAAAATTGATACGATTTTGATTGCTCAAAGCGGCTTAGGCTTTAGACGACAATTTCAAAATTTACCCAATGAGCTTAGCTCGTCAGGCTGGGAGTTCGAGTTATCTAGCCAATTGAGCGATCACTTGTCATTGCGCATGGCCTACACTTACATGGCAAAAATGGAAGAAAATCCCCAACGTTTTCCCAAGCAGACTTTTTCCGCAGCTTTGAATTATCAATATAACAAGTGGAATTTCAACCTAAATGGCTATTATCATGATGAGACTGAGCAACAAGTTTTACGACAAGTAGAAGATAATGTATTAGACGACTATTGGTTGCTAAATACTGCGGTTCGTTATGCGATGACTGATGATTTAACGCTAGTTGGACGGGTGCATAACTTATTGGATGAGGCTTATTATAGCTCGACTAAATATGCGGTTGTGGCTGATGGTGTGTTAAATCGTGGTCAAACTTATTCTTTAGGTATCGAGTGGAAATTTTAATAACAATAATGTAAATAATGCCAAATATTTGGGGCTGTCAAAGAATAGGATTTAAGTTAATCTAATCCAATGAGACAAGCAATATAGTCGTTTTATTTTAAAGTGATACAGGACTAGCAGTCCTAGATTTTAAAAATGATTGATATTTAAGATATAAAAGGACAGTCCTAACATGCAAATCGAAATTGACTATAAAGAGATGTATTTGAGGTATTAAAAAATCTCTTTGCTGGATGGAACGATTTCAAACTGAATCTATAGTCGCTTTATTGCTTTAATATAAAAACAAAAATACCCTTACCTTGGAATAAGATAAGGGCGAAAATGCTAAGGAGAAAAAACGTTTAGAGAGAAGGTATTTTCTAAATTGCCAATGAAATATTTTTGCGCAATTTTTTCATTGCATTACTTTCAATTTGACGAATACGTTCGGCTGAAACGCTATATTCTTCAGCTAATTCCTGCAATGTTGCTTTACCATCACCTAACCAACGTTTGCGTAAAATATCTTGGCTACGTGGGTCTAATTTTTCTAAAGCCGAATATAATTGACCGCTGCCATGTGCTGACCATTCGCGGCTTTCATTTAATTTCGCAGGATCAAAACGATGATCTTCTAAATAACCAGAAGGTGCAAGAATCTCTGACTCTTCATCATCAGTTGGCGCATCAAATGAAGTATCTTGGGTACTTAAACGGGTTTCCATTTCAAGCACATCTTTAGGTGTTACACCCAAATCATGCGCAACTATTTCAACTTCTTTTTGATTTAACCAACCTAAACGCTTTTTAGAACTACGTAGGTTAAAGAATAATTTACGCTGGGCTTTGGTTGTAGCCACTTTGACAATTCGCCAATTACGTAAAATATATTCATGAATTTCGGCACGAATCCAATGCACTGCAAATGAGACCAAGCGTACACCTACTGTCGGATCGAAACGTTTAACTGCTTTCATTAAACCAATATTACCTTCTTGGATTAAATCAGCTTGTGGCAAACCATAACCACGATAGCCATTTGCAATATGCATTACAAAACGCAAATGCGACATAACTAATTGGCGTGCAGCTTCTAAATCTTCAGTTTCTCGTAAATTAACCGCTAATGCTCTCTCTTGCTCTACGGTTAACATAGGAATTGCTTTAATTGCTTGCGCATAATTTTCAATGCTTTGTCCAGGAACAGACAAATTAGCATTTAAACTTAAAGCAGGTGATAGTGCTCTCATGGCATCCTCTCTCCTAGAATTTAGTGATTTATTCTAGCACTCATAAGATAAGAGTGCTAATAAATTTCAGTCGTTTTGTTCTCACTTACCCGACTTAAAACCAAGTTTATCTATCAGGTATTATTATGTCATGAGTATAATTATCGGGTATTATTATGTCAAACGTTTTTTGTATTATGATATGATTTTGATGATGAATTATGGAAAAAACACAATGTCTAATAGATTGAATTTACTGAATAATTGGTTATTCAATACCTTACATCTTGAAAATAACACTCTTCAGCCATTAACTAATGATGCAAGCTTTCGCCGCTATTTTCGCGTGAACAATAAACAAGGACAGCCTTTTGTCGTCATGGATGCACCGCCTAATAAAGAAGACTGCCATTCTTTTATTGATATTGCACGCTTATTACGTCAAGCAGGGTTAAATGCCCCTGAAATTATTGCCCAAGACACGACACAAGGTTTTTTACTATTAACCGATTTTGGCTCACAACTGTATTGGCCAGCATTACAAACTGAGCAGGCAGATGCTCTTTACAACGATGCGTTCCAAGCTTTGGTTAAAATGCAAAAAATCGACGCAGATAACTTGCCACTTTACGATGATGCTTTACTCAGTCAAGAATTAAGTCTATTTACAGATTGGTTGATGGCAAAACATTTGAATATTGTGTTAAACGCGGATGAGCAACAACAGTTACTTGCAAATTTTGCATTGCTCAAACAGTCTGCTTTATCTCAACCTCAAGTCTTTGTACATCGCGATTACCATTCACGCAATTTGATGCTGGTTGATGCCAATAATCCTGCGATTTTAGATTTTCAAGATGCCGTCAAAGGTGCAATAACTTATGATCTCGTTTCTTTATTACGTGATTGTTATCAAGTTTGGCCTGCTGAACGGGTTGACGCTTGGTTAAGCGATTATTATCAGTTAGCTATTGAGCATCAATTATTAGAGGCTAACGTTGAGCTTGCCCAATTCAAACATTGGTTTGATTTAATGGGGATTCAGCGTCATCTCAAAGCTAGTGGCATTTTTGCGCGTCTATATCACCGTGATGGCAAAGACAGCTATTTTCAGCATATCCCAGATACCTTAAACTACATTGCACAAGTCAGCGAACTTTATCCTGAATTGCAGTTTTTAAATCAGTTGCTGGTTAAACGGGTCATTCCTGCATACCTGTCGCGTCTGGATTAAAAGAGATAGAGTCATTGGTGTTGAGTTTGGGCGCGAGAAAATATGCCCAAACTCAGAAAACAGCAAGCCAAATAAAAAAAAATAGGTGAGACATCGTATTCACAGAATATAGTCGTTTTATTCTAAGATGATACAGGGCTGGCAGCCCTTAGTTTTAAAAACGATTGATATTTAAAGTTTTATAGGAATGTCAGCCCTAACACCCAAAACGAAATTGACTATATTAGAAATTTTGCTGTAGCACTGCTTCTAATTCTTCCAAGGAATGAATGATGGCGTGAGGTTGGTGTTCAGCGTCCCATGGTTGTTTTTTACGGTTGATCCAAATGGCGTGCATCCCCGCTTGTAACGCACCAAGCACATCAGCATTGGCACAATCACCAATATGTAACACTTGATTTGGTTCAACTTCGCATTGTTGACACACGGTTTCAAATAAGGCGGGGTGGGGTTTTGCGTGTCCAACATCACCTGCTCGTAGCGATATGGTGAAAAAACGTGACAATGTATTAATCCGTTTCACATCGGCTGTGCCATTGGTCAATGCACATAAAGTATAGTTTTTATGCAAGCGTTCCAAGGTAGGAATCACATCATAATAGGGTTTTACTTTGTGTCGAGCGTTATCAAAAACCTCTAAAGCAGGTCCAATAACTGACTCGTCATAACCAACTGTATTAATCACCTGTTTGATGTTGATACGGCGTAATTCATGTAAATCTGTATACAATTCAGGTTGTTCACGCAATAAATCTTGTCGCATTGCCTGCATATCTGAAATGCTAAATTTTTGAGGAATTCTCGGATAATAGCGAAAAAACCACTGACGCAAAGCATTTTCTGCATGACGAATCACGGGTGCTACAGGCCATAATGTATCATCTAAATCAAAACAAATTACACGAATAGGCATAAGACTGGGCTATTTTGAATATCATTCAGCAACTATAAGATAAATCTATCAAATATGATAGTATAACCGCCTGTGATTTTATGCACATGTTGTAGGCATTGATAAACAATTTTTTTACACTACTTAATACATAACCGCATCAACTAAACACAAAAAGGGAAGTCGCAAATGAGTGCAACGATTATCGAACAAGCAACGCCACGTTTACACCGTTCAGAATTAGCCGTTCCAGGTACAAACCCCGCGTTTTTCGAGAAAGCAGCTCAATCAAATGTGGATTGTATTTTCTTAGATTTAGAAGATTCAATTGCGCCAGATGAAAAAGAAACAGCACGTAAAAATGTGGTTGAAGCACTCAATGATATTGATTGGGGTGATAAAACTATGTTGGTGCGGATTAACGGTTTAGACACACAATACATGTACAAAGATGTGATTGATGTGGTTGAAAACTGCCCACGTTTAGATATGTTATTGATTCCTAAAGTGGGTGTTCCTGCTGACATTTATACTTTAGATACTTTAGTTTCTCAAATTGAAATTGCGAAAAAACGTGAGAAAAAAATGGGTTTTGAAGTATTAATCGAAACTGCCTTAGGCATGGCAAATGTGGAAGCGATTGCACAATCAAGCAAACGTTTAGAAGCAATGAGTTTCGGCGTAGCAGATTATGCTGCATCAACCCGTGCTAGAACAACGGTTATCGGTGGTGCACATCCTGAATATGGCGTATTGACTGATAAAAATGAAGATGACAGCCCGCGTGATTTCCATTGGAATGATATGTGGCATTTTGCTCAAGCGCGTATGGTTGTTGCGTGTCGCGCCTATGGTTTACGTCCAATTGATGGACCTTTCGGTGATTTCAGCGATCCTGATGCGTATGTTGCTGCGGCAAAACGAGCGGCGATTTTAGGTTATGAAGGCAAATGGGCAATTCATCCTTCACAAATCGATTTAGCCAATGAAGTCTTCAGCCCATCAGATAAAGAAGTTACTCACGCTAAACGTATTTTAGAAGCAATGGAACAAGCGGCAAAAGAAGGTAAAGGCGCAGTGAGTTTAGACGGTCGTTTGATTGACGTTGCAAGTATCAAAATGGCTGAAAACTTAATTGAGAAAGCCAAAACAATTAGTATGTAATTGAATTTTTGATTAAACCTGCTCATTCCTAAATTATTTGGGAATAACTAAAAAAGCTCTGAGATTGTTATTCAATTAATACCTCAGAGCTTGCCTGCTTAATAAGCGCTTTCACACAAGATATAAGTCTGTTCCCAAAATAGTTCGGTTAAATGAATAAATATGAACAAGGTAAACACATTATTTATCATGGTAATGCACTTGATGTGTTGAAAACCTGTATTGATGATGAATCTATTGATTTAATATTTGTTGATCCTCCATACAATATTGGAAAAACATTTTCTGAGTTTGAGGATAAATGGGCTTCAGATTTGGAATATGTCCAGTGGGCTTATCAATGGATTGATGAGTGCATCCGCGTGTTAAAACCAACAGGCTCGATGTATCTTATGACCAGCACTCAAGCAATGCCTTATTTTGATTTGTACGTACGGGAAAAATTAACAGTCTTGAGTCGTATTGTGTGGTCTTATGATAGCTCTGGTGTCCAAGCAAAAAAATATTTTGGCTCAATGTATGAACCGATATTACACTGTGTTAAAAATCCTAAATCTTATATTTTCAATGCTGATGACATATTAGTAGAAGCAAAAACAGGCGCAAAACGTAAATTGATTGATTATCGTGGAGAAACACCAAAGCCTTATAACACAAAGAAAGTACCAGGGAATGTTTGGGAATTTCCTAGAGTAAGGTATCGAATGGATGAATATGAACAACATCCATCGCAAAAACCAGAGGCATTATTAAAGCGGATTATTTGTGCAAGTAGTCATCAAAATAGTATCGTACTCGATCCTTTTTCTGGCACATTTACAACGGGTGCAGTCGCCAAATTTTTAAATAGACAATCCATTAGCATAGAATCACAAGAAGAATATCTCAAAATAGGTTTGCGTCGCGTGCTAGGCTTTCAGACTTATCGAGATGAAAAATTACAAAAACTGACTAAAAATACTAAAGTCAAAAACACAGGTGGTGTAAAAAGGCAAGAATCAATGGGAGACCTTTTCCATGTTAATTCAAAAGCATGATTTCACACAAAAAATAATTTCTATCTTAGATATGCATACTAATAATCAAGGTGAAGCATTATTACAGCAGAGTGAAATAATCCAATACTTAAACATCAAAACTAAAGCAGCTAATCGTGGATCAAAATCACGAGCAGGCTTTGCCAATAATTATGCTATTTATGTATTAGTTGAGGACTATTTGAATCATGGATTTGATAAAAATTAAAACTACCTAAATTATGAAGGCGCAAAATTTAACGATTTACTATACCGCCAACGTGAGCTTCCATTTGGTAGTAAATTGCAAAATCACGCTCTTAATCATCGCTTAAATCAAGAATTTAAAAAATATTTTCCTATTTGTGAATACTTACCAATTATAAGAGATGCAGAAACAAATTATTATTGGATAAATGAGCAATTAATTAAGGTGAAATTGGGTACAGAAAAAATAAATATTGCCGCAGCAGTTAAAGCAATTATTGAGACTTATATTGAAGCAAGACAAAGTGCCTTTTCTGATTTCATGTCTTATTGCCAAAAAATAATAGATATGCAGCAAACCTCACCAGAAAAAGCGATCCAATTTATAAAAAGTTTATTTGAACCTAATGTTGATGCCCGCATTTTTGAAATAGCAAGTTTTGCTGTTCTAAAACAATATTATGCAGAACAAAGAATTTATTGGGGATGGTCGCCTGAAGAATTGATTGAAGAATCTCTAACACTTTATAAAACAGGCAGAACTAATGCAAATGATGGTGGTATTGATTTTGTGATGAAGCCTTTAGGACGCTTTTTTCAAGTTACAGAAACGATAAATGCAGGCAAATATTTTTTAGATATTGATAAAGTGCAACGTTATCCAATCACTTTTGTTGTTAAAACTGAAGACCCTATTCACATCATATTACAAAAAATAGAAACGCAGGCTAAAAATAAATATCAAATTAAGACTATTGTACAAAAATACATTGAATCAATAGAAGAAGTTATCAATATTCCAAAGCTGATAGAAATATTTGAAAAAGTACTAAATGATGGTAATGGAATATACGTGATTGAAGAAATTGTATTGCAAAGCCGAGTTGAGTTTAATATGGAATTTATTAATTGAAATAGGTAAACATCGTTTTTTGGCAAACAACCCCATTGCTTGCCAAAATATTTGGATTATTCAGTGCTGACTCGAATTGAGCCGCCACATGCATCACCTTCAGGCAAACCTGTTAACCATTGTTGTAATTGTGTAATACGTTGTCTGGTTAATTCAGTTAGCGCATTGTTGGAGCATAATGGATAGGTTGAGCCATAAGCAAAGCGTTTATCTTCTTCAGGATAGATTGTTTCTAAATGCGCATCACGAAAAGCGATCCAAGCACGTTGAGCTACTTTTAATTTTTTAACAAATTCAACTTCATCATTGTATGTTGTTAAAATCTTACGATAAATTTTATTTAATTCTAAATCAGCTTGCTCATAACCTTCATAACTACAACGATTAATATCAACTTGAGTCACAGCATTTTCAGTACAATCGATGGTTTCATCTGCATTAGAAGCTGGATTTTCATAATCAAGGACTTTGGTTTTTTCTTCCTTAATATAAGTGATTTCGATTTCTTTGCCTGTATATTTTTCTGCATTATCTGCATCTAACTCAAATACCCCAACAAATTCATACACCGTTTGATAGCGATCTTTTAACTGCAAATACATACCCGCATCACCTAACTGACCTGAAATATAGTCACCTACTTGAGTGTATTGTGCTTGTTCTAAAAAGCGTTGGGGCGTATCAGATGAAAAGCGTGCATTGATGGGCTCACTAGTTAAACGCAAACCAATCATTAATGGCTCTAAAACTTTTTGATAAGTGATCGTTAACCATTGACTTCTTTCAAGCTCTAATGCTTTTTCATCTGATAGAATAAAATCTAAACTACTCCCATCTTCAGCTTGAGTTAAACGCAACCAGACCTCTGCTCCGCGTCCTGTTTCTGCTAATTCGGTGATTTCACCTGTGAACTGCAATGTTTCAGCTATAACTTGTAAAGGCAATAACAAAGCAAATAGGGTGAAAAGTAAACGCTGTTTCATAAACTTGACCTCAGTTTCTATAAAAATAAGGTTAAAATACCAGTATAACCATATAAACGTTGATGTGAAATTTCGCCATTGGCAAAAAAACCGACAAGAGGAAAATTGCCTAATACTTCTTGGATTAACTTCATCTCTTGCGAATCTTTACCAAATAAGCTCTCTCCACGTCCAAGGCAAGAAATATACACACCGCCTTTCGGCTTTTTACCACGTAAATCATGTTTTAAGCTATTCAGGATTTTAACCAAATCTTCTTTTGCACTGCGCACGTCTCGTTTGGCAAATAAAATTGGCATCCCGGCATTAACAAAATCACCAATCGCCATCAACTGATGTTCTGGATCAAGCGCGATGATGTTGCGTACCATGTAATCGCCCGTATCAGAGCCTTGAATGGGTAACGCGGTGAATATTTGCCCTGCAACTTTATGTAGATCATCGGAAAACTCTGCACCAATATCTTCTTTAAACACTTGCAATGCCGGTAGGTTATCAATGCGCACAATAATGTTTCGGTCAGCTTCGGTGATTTCATGCCGTTTGCCGATAATTGAACATCCTTGAGTTAAACGTGTTGAAACGGTGACAGCACTGGAAAAAATAACCCCCGATACATCTAAATCATCATCAACAAAAACATCATTCGCAATTTGTGGATGTTGGCTTTGCTCTTTATGTGAACTGGTTAAGCCACCAACTAAAAAGCCATCTCCTAAATTTTCACTTAATTGCAAAATCATGTCGGGTAATTCACTGTTGCGTGGATTGGCATGAACAAGACCAAACAGTGGGATTTTACTGTCAAACCATGACTGATGTTCTAATACAAATTTTTCTAAGCCGTCATCTTCTTCATTAACTCGAGTAAACACTTTAAATGAGCCTTCAGGAAATTCCCCAACCATTGCGACAACTGCAGGCACATTAAAATATTCTTGTCCTGTGGCACAAATACCAATGGCAATTGTTCCAACCCAGTTTTCAATACCTGTCTGTTCTTGAAAATAATAGGTTATTTGATTTATTTCTTCTTCAAAATGGTCGGTAATATATAAAAAACCTAAATTTTCATTATTGATTTTTCCTATTTGTTTTGAACAACTAACTGCCGCTTCTTTCCAATGTAATGCGTTGGCATGGCCGTATTTAAATTGACTCATGATGCTTCCTTTATCTCTCGCCAGATTTTTTATATAGATTGGGGTTATACCTCACATTTTATAGGCTTCAATATTGGAATTATTTATAAACAGCATCTTGTAGATAAATTTTAAATTTCTAATGGTTTTAAAGATTTGAGTAAAATAGACTGAATAGCCCATTTTTAAAATTGAGATAATTTCAAATGGGGTAATACGATAAATCACAATATTAAATCGCTGCTTATTTAAAATAAACATTGGAATTTCATGTGTATCAAATTAGAATTATAAAAGTCATATCGTTATTTTAATTTCTTTAATTAAGCAGAGGTAGGCGCAATGAGTTATCTTATTAAACGGGTACTGATGTTAGGTATCTGTATTATATTTTTTTCGGGTTCTCATGCTAATGCGGCTTTAAATGCAGGTGACATCGCATTTGTAGCATATAACGCGGTTAATTTAGATAATTTTAGTTTTGTGGCATTAGTCGATATTGCAGCAGATGAAGAGATTAAATTTACTGATAATGGGTGGAAAAGTGATAATACTTGGCGCACGGGTGAAGGTATTATTACTTGGACTGCACCTGTAGGAGGCATTGCAACAAGTCGCGTTATCACCATTACCACAATGCCTTCAGCTTCTGAAGGTTCTGTCACTGAATATAGAAATTTAAACTTCGCTGTAACTGGCGATCAGATTATTGCTTATCAAAATACAGATACAATGATTGCTGCATTAAATAATGAAGGTTCGGCAGTTTGGCAAGCGGATGCAACTAATACCAATACTTCTGCACTACCACAAGGGTTAACCAATGGGACAAATGCGGTTGTGCTAAATGAAATTGATAACGCCACATATACAGGAACAATAACAGGTGATAAAACAACTTTACGCGCAGCAATTAACAATAATGCTAATTGGACGGGTAGTGATAACACCAATTTAACTTTTTTAAACCAAGTAAGTTGTGATAGGAGTGCACCTGTTACGCACTGTATTCATACCATTCAAGGCTCAGATGTAACAAGTCCACTTGATGGAATGACAGTAACGATTGAAGGTATTGTTGTTGGTGATTTTCAATATAGTGATGTTGATGAAGTGCGAAATTTAGGTGGTTTTTTTGTCCAAGAAGAAGACAGTGATATTGATGAAGATACCAATACTTCAGAAGGGATTTTTGTTTATGATGGAAATTCTCCTATTGATGATATGGATATAGGGGATAAAGTACGTGTAACGGCTGAAGTCAGAGAATATTTTGGCATTACAGAACTCATTGACCCAACAATTGTTGTCATAAATAAAGGCAATACATTGCCCATTGTTACAAATATCGATTTACCACTTAGTTCAACGGTATTTAATGATGATAGCGAATTAATTGGCAATTTAGAACAATATGAAGGCATGTTAGTAACATTTAACGACACATTGACGGTGAATGAATTATATAACTTAGATCGTTTTGGTGAATTTGTTGCTTCTGAAGGTGGGCGATTAAGTCAATTTACCCAATCAAACGCGCCTGATATAACCGCTTATAGTACACATTTATTAGATGTTGCGACGCGCAGTATTATGATTGATGATGGACGTTTTACGCAAAATAATATCCCTATCTATCCTGATGATGAATTAGACATTTTTGATGTATTTCGTATGGGTGATACGGTCGCCAATTTAAAGGGAGTTATCCATTACAGCCGAGGCTCTGGTAATTATGGCAAACAGACTTATCGCTTACATCCTACCGAAAACCCTTCTTTTACTCATATCAATACACGCCCTTCTAGTCCAGAAAATGTCGGTGGCACACTCAAAGCGGCATCCATCAATGTACACAATTATTTTACAACGCTAAATGAACGTGGCGCTGATACCTCATCTGAGCTTATTCGCCAAACGGATAAATTAATAAGACTACTTGATACTTTGGAGGCAGATATTATTGGTTTGACTGAGTTAGAGAATAATTATCAGGGAGGTAATAGTGCTGCTAAATATTTAACAGATGAATTGAATGCCAGAGTTGGAGCGGGTACTTATACCTATGCAGATGCGGGAGAGGATATTGGTGATGATGATATTGCGGTTGGCATTTTGTTTAAATCCGCTGTGTTTCAGCAAGCCGCCAGCACTTCAATACAAGTTTTAGATGATTCTGATTTACCTACTCTGGGCATGAGTGAGCCTATATTTAATGGTTCTGGATCAAACCGCTCCCCACTTGCGATGACGTTTACACACAAAGCCACAGATGAAACGTTTACCTTTGTTGTTGCTCACATGAAATCTAAAAGCAGTGCAGGCAATTATCCCGATGATGATGACTCAAATGATGGGCAAGGTTACTCTAATCAAACTCGGTTGTTAGGCGTACAGGCTTTAAAAGCATGGTTGGCAACAGACCCGACGAATAGTGATGATGATGATTTTTTAATTGTCGGTGATTTCAATGCGTATGTGAAAGAAGACCCTGTTATTGAAATGGAACAAACTTATACCAATCTCATTGGCGTAAATAACTATTCTTATGTATATGATGGTCAAAAAGGTGCGTTAGATTATGCTTTTGCCAGTCCCACATTAAACACACAAGTAACGGGTAGCACAATTTGGCATACTAATGCGGATGAGCCTGATGCTTTCGATTATGATGAAAATTTTAATGATATTACTCTATTTGATCCAACAACGCCTTACCGTGCATCCGATCATGACCCTGTTGTTATTGGTCTCAGTTTAAGCAGCGCGGCTGAAATTGCGGTAAAAGACAGAGAGGATGAATTAATCACTTCTGCAACCGTTGATTTAGGAAGTGCTTTGATAAATGGCGCGTTAACTAAAACTTTAACCATTGAAAATACAGGCAATGTGGATTTAGAACTCAGTTCAATATCTTTAACAGGCAACTTTAGTTTTAGTAATTCTGTTGCTTCTGACATTACGATTTCAGCATCGAGCAGCTATGAGTTTGCAATTGAATTATCCAATACTTCAAGCTCAGGAAATTATTCAGGCACATTAAGCTTTGACAGCAATGATACTGATGAAAGTAGTTTTAGTATTAATTTCACAGGTACAGTGATAAATAGCAGCAATTCTGATAACTCATCGGATTCAAATAGTTCAGATGATACAAACAGCTCTGATAATTCATCGGATTCAAGTAGTTCAGGTGACACAGACAGCTCTGATAACTCATCTCATACCAACTCATCAAGCTCAAATGCTGCACCTCCTGCGCCACAGCCTAATTACCACTTACTTTCAGTTGCAGGTACAAAAGCCCATATCACCAGTCAACCCAGCGGTATTGATTGTCAATATGGTGCTGGCACATGCTCACACTTATTTGATCGAGGTGAAACGGTACAGCTTGTACTTGAATCGATTGATGTTGCAACAGGTATGACACAAGATGATTACACCGTCATATGGGATGGTGGCTGTGGTAATTCAACTCATACGATGACCATGTATGATAGTTATCAATGTTTAGTTCAAGTATATGGCAAACAAGGAATTGATTACTCTACGGGTTCAAATAATACGACAACAGGTCAGCTTAATTTCTTAAATTTTAGTGGTCATAGCCTATTACGTGGTGATGCTGAAGATGTCATCTTAGGTTTTATTCTCAAGGGTGAAGGCACTACTAATATAACGCTTCATGCTGATATTTTGGACACAGGTGTCATGCCGTTGCTTGACTTAAACGAAGTGTTATTTGATACCAATATTGGTTGGTACGGCCAATTGCTCAGCCGTGAACAACACGCCAATAGTTTCACCCAGAACCGAATAATTAATCCTGGTATTTACACTATTCAGCTGGGATCAATGGGTACGAAAGGTCGGGGGATGGCTGGCATCAGTCTGAAAAATAATCAGCTCAATTTGACCAATCTCAGTGTTCGCGGTTATTTGCAAGATGCTTTAGCACTTAATTTTATTGTTGATGGAGAAGGCACACAGCAAATCAAAGTCAATACACGGATTTTAAGCGGCCAAGCCTCAACACAGTTATTCATGTTAAATCTGGCAACGTCACAAACTGTCATCAATGGCACATTAGCAAAAGGCTCTATAATTGAAATTGGTGCTGGAGCGTATGCAATCTTACTCAATGTCTTATCAGGTCAAGGCATCGGTATGATTGAAGTTGATTTACTGGAATAATACTTAGGGTTGAATAGCGTGTTTTAAGTTGATGCAGAGCACGCTATTTTTTTGGCAAAATTTTAATCTAAACCTGTTTGATACATTCTATATTGAATAAGTTACGTAAAAAATAAACAAGGCCAGTCTCTTTATCCGCATATATTTTGCAATGTATTTTTGTGTGGGTACTGTCGTTGAATTAAATATCAGGTTTATATTTCCAACGCTTATCTTTTGACTTATTGCATTGGTGACAATCATATATGATTTTTTTTGCTAAATGTTATAAAAGTATATTGAAAACTGTAATGATGCAAGCAAGCATAAACCACATAAAATTCATAGAAGTCAATAGGTTTAGAATGATGCCGAAGCGGTTATAATTTATAAAAAACATGATATATTAATTCAATACCATTGACCCTGTTTTGGAATATAATACACCCCGTTGATTCTATCAAAAAGATGTATTTTCATATATTTATTTAAATATTAATAGCTCAAGTTACTATGGAAAAGGTGCTGTTTTCAAGTTATTATTAATCAGCAAATTACTAGGGGTTTTAGATTTAACTGACAATATTCCTAATCTATGTCTGCTTCAACAATGACTACAATGTGAGTATGAAATGATAGAATAAAGTAGCTATTATTTTGCCTGCTACTTAAGGTTTAGCAAGCCTAAGTCCCAGTATAGATAATATCACATTTAGGTCGTGAACTTAGTTATCTGCATAATAAACGGAGGGAAGGTTATGTTGAAAAAACTATGGTTATTATTTTTTATATGTATAGCATCTAATGCTATGGCTGCAGAGCCTACAGAGTTGATAATATACAATTGGTCAGATTATTTAGATGAAGAAGTTATCCAAGAATTTGAACAACGCTTTAACGCAAAAATCAACCAAGCCTATTTTGAATCAGATGATATGCGCAGTGAAACCATGTTTAGAACCAATGGTAAAGGTTATGACGTTATCTTAGTGTCTGGTGTCGATATCGGTGTCTATCAAAAACGGGGTTGGATTTTACCGCTAGGTGAAGAAAAAGTTCCAAACCTCAAATATGCTATGTCACGTTGGGTTGATGCTTGGCCACAAACAAAACAGTATGCAGTGCCTTATCTTTGGGGAACGACTGGCATTGTTTACCGCTCTGATTTAGTTAAAGAAGACATTACAAGTTGGAAGCAACTTTATCAGCCTGAAGCATATTTAAAAGGCAAACTCATATTACTTAATACCTATAGAGCCACTATTGGTCTAGCCTTGAAAGCCTTGGGATATTCTTTTAATAGCGAAAATATGAAACAATTAGCTGAGGCTGAGAAACTCCTATTAGCCCTAAAACCAAGCGTTCAAGCTTATGATTCTTTTAGCATTGCTGAAGATTCAGGCATTATCACAGGTGATATATTAATGGGGCAAGCTTGGAATGGCGATGCCTTATCACTACAAGAGTTTAGTGAATCGATACGTTATGTCATACCAAAAGAAGGGACTGAAATGTGGGTAGATTACTTTACCGTATCGAGCCAATCAAAAGTGCCAGAATTGGCTACACAATTTGTCAATTTCATGCAAGAGCCTCAAATTAATGCGCGCTGTGCAGAATCGCTTTCGTTTGCAGCAACAAATACCGAAGCCAAAGCATTTTTGTCAGCAGAACATTTGGGTAATCCCATCATTTATCCAGATGAAGCAGTATTGAAAAATTCAGAGTTTGCATCAGTAACGTCTTCATCTCGGGTAAAGCGGAAATTCGTTATGATATGGTCTAAACTCACTCACTAAATACCTCTGACAGGTAACGCAATTTTGTTACTTAGAACTAAAATTCTTTTGATTTTGGCTCCATTAGTCATTTTACCTTTACTAGGTGTGGGTTGGATTGCTTTTGGCAAGCTCAAATCGACTAATGAAAATGTCGTCTTCCGCCAGATGACAACGTTGTTGGATCAAGTAGAATTACATATTAATTCTCATAAAAATACAGCTCAGGCTAATATAGAGTTATTTGCAGGTTCTGATTTGCTTGAAAACTATATATTTATGCCTGAGTATGAGCGTTATGCTGTCGGATTGTTATCATTAATGAATTTATTTGCCAATTATAATCAAGCCTACCCTGATTATTACGAAATCCGCGTTTTGTTGCTCGACGGATATGAAGATGTGCGTTTTGCTTCAGAAGAGATACCTAATATAACTGAAGATGAAAGCGAAGCTCCTTATTTTCAACATATTCAAGCCCAGAGTGAAAAAGTTTATTCTGAATACCTACTTAGCCCTGATACCAAAAACACCATACTATTAGTGGCAAAACCTCTATATTACACAGACCCCGTCCTTGATGACACCACGGCAAAACCTAAATTACGGGCTTATTTACTGATTAGTATACGTTTGGACTTTATCCAGCAGCAAATTGAAAATACAAAAATTGGTGATGATGGCACTTTATTTTTAACTGATACCAGTGGCAATATCATCTTTGGTTCAAACAGTTTCCCCGCAGGGTTTCAACTGCCGTCATCCTTACTTGGACGAGTACAACACGCCGATACTAGTGAACCTATATTGAGCCAGATTAAAAACCAGAAATTTTTATTTCAAGCACATCAGTTGAATAATCAATTAATACTATTCACAGCCTTACCAGAACAAGCTTTATTACAAGGGGCAAATTCATTAAGAGTCATTGTAATCAGTATATTACTATTAACTATTATCATGACTGTGGCCTTATTATTTTTGGTTTTAGATTATCTGATTGTTAAACCCTTGCTTCAATTAGGTCTTGCAATTGAGCATATTGAATCAGGTCGATTTGACATACAGCTTAATTGGCATCGGAAAGATGAAATAGGTTATTTAGCCCTACAATTTGAAAAAATGGCGGGCAGTTTGTACGAAAGTCAAAAACTAACCGATAACGCACAACAAGAGCTAAAACAATTTAATCAAGAATTAGAGCGAAGAGTACAACAGCGTACTTTAGAACTAGAAACAGCGAATTCCAACTTAGTGCACTTAAACCAAGAAAAAAATGAATTTTTAGGGATTGCAGCACATGATTTGAAAAACCCACTCCAAGCGATTCAAGGCTCATCTGAATTAATTACAATGATGACTGAGGATGCTGAGTTACTAGAATTTTCAGAAATGATTAGTGTGAGTTCTGAGCGTATGTTTGCCTTAATTACTAATTTATTAGATGTTAATGCCATTGAATCAGGGCAAATACAAATAAACTTAGCTGATGTTGATATTCTCCCGACTTTACAAAGAGTGGTAAATGAATATATTCAAAAAGCCCAGCAGAAAAATATTCAAGTTAACTTTGAGCCAGAAGCTTCATTATATTTAGCCCGTGTGGATGAAAGTACGGTGTATCAGGTTTTGGATAACTTAGTCTCTAATGCGGTGAAATATTCACCATTTGACAAACAAGTTTACATTCGGATTTCACATCCTACAGAAAAAATTAGAGTTGAAATTCAAGACGAAGGCGAAGGCTTAAGCCAAGAAGATCAAGCCAAATTATTTGGTAAATTTAGACGTTTATCCACTAAACCTACGGGTGATGAGCATTCAACAGGGTTGGGCTTGTTTATTGTGAAAAAACTGGTTAATGCCCTCAATGGTCAGGTATGGTGTGAGAGTAAATTAGGCAAAGGAGCTTGTTTTGTTGTAGAGTTTATCGCAACTGATCCAATCCGTATTTAAACATTTATCTCAAGTTAAATGTAGTGAGGTGACCAAAGAAAAAAAACACCTTTGGAAATCAAGGATTAATCAGGCAAAAAATGCAACAGAGTTTAAACTAATGGAATTTGGCAAATTAAAAAATATAGACCTCGTTGATTTTGGTTTACCTCCAGACCCACCACAAACCGCAGCCTTACTACAACGACTTGCAAAACCTCAGCAGAAACTCTCTATTTATGTTGGCTGTCCAGAATGGGGCAATAAAGGCTGGGTCGGCACACTATATCCTGAGCAAACCAAAGCCACTGATTTTTTACATTGTTATGCCCAACAGTTTAATTGCATTGAGTTAAACTCAACTCACTACAGCCCGCCTTCGCTTGAAACCTTAGATAAATGGTTGCAGGCCACGCCGAGTCAATTCCATTTCTGTCCCAAAGTACCGCAAACCATCAGTCATCACACCTTATTTACGCCGCAGGGACTAGCAGCATCCCAACAATTTCAATTAATAATGGATCAATTAGGGCAAAAATTAGGGATTCAGTTTTTACAATTACCACCGACTTTAACCGCGCATAAAGTCCATTCATTGATTCATTATTTGCAAAACACAGCTATAAAACCACTTGCGGTTGAATTTAGACATCCAAGCTGGTTTGAACAGGATTATTTTGAACATATTGCAGCGTGGTTAGAATATTTGGGCATTACCACGGTTTTAACTGATGTGGCAGGGCGGCGTGACGTATTACACAATCGTTTGACTACACCTATTGCATTTATTCGCTTTGTAGGCAATAGCTTGCATGACACGGATTATCAACGTTTAGATGCGTGGTTAGAACGCTTAAGATTGTGGGTACAACAAGGATTGCAGCAAATTTATTTTTTTGTGCACCAACCACAACATAATCTTTTAGCCCCGCAATTAGCAATTTATCTGACTCAACGCCTAAACCAAATTTTTGAGACTCAATTACATATACCTACAATGCAAATTCAACCTGTTCAAGATCATTTATTTTAGTCATTCATTTTTAGATAAGTAATCTGAGTTTAATATGACTTTTAATCATTTGATTCTATAGATTTATTTTTTATTCTGAAATTGTTAGGCCATTGGTTTATTGCATCAAACACAGGTTTTATACTAAAAATAATATTATTTATTAAAGTTTAAAGCCTAATGATTTAAATTATATTTGCAAATAAGTCGCTGACACTAGATTATTATTTAAATAAACCACAGTTTCCTTCTGTTCAATGGGTGAATTATGTCAAACACAACACAAGCCGATATCCAAAAACTCATTGAAGGTCGCCATGCAGACCCTTTTTGTATTCTGGGCAAACATCAAACTAAGAAACAACAAATTGTCCGTGTATGGCTACCTCAAGCCCAATCGGTCTTTATTCAACCAGGTGATATTCCACTGCAAAAAATAGACAATGCGGGTTTATTTGAATGGCGCGGGGTTGTTGGCACTGTTTCAGATAAATATCAAATTCAATGGCAAGATGACACAGGTAAAAAGCATAAAAATTACGATACTTACAGTTTTGATTTACAAGTGGATGAAGCTGATTTGCATTTGCTACAACAAGGTAAACATTGGTATGCCTATCAATTTTTAGGCGCGAAATTACATATCGTGGATGGTGTGGAAGGGGTTTTATTTGCACTGTGGTCGCCAAATGCACAACGTATTAGTGTGGTTGGTGATTTTTGTGAATGGGACGGGCGACGCTATCCAATGTTTTGTCATGCTGAATTTGGAGTATGGGAATTATTTATTCCTAACTTAAAAGCCAATACTTTGTATAAATACGAAATTTTAGGGGCTGATGATACGATTCATCTTAAATCAGACCCTTATGGCAAAGGATTTGAGAAACGCCCTCAAACTTCATCTTATGTTGTCCATCCTAGCGAACATCAATGGCAAGATCAAAACTGGTTAAAACAGCGGGAACAATATGATTGGCAAACTGAGCCTATGAGTGTTTATGAAGTGCACTTAGGCTCTTGGTTACGTGATGAAACCAATGATTTTTTAAATTATCGCCAATTGGCACATCAATTAGTCGATTACGTCAAAAAATTACATTTTACCCATATTGAATTATTACCTGTTGCAGAGCATCCGCTAGATGATTCTTGGGGTTATCAAGTCACGGGCTATTTCGCGCCCACCAGTCGTTTTGGTTCGGCTGATGATTTTCGCTATTTTGTTGATTATTGTCATCTTCATGATATTGGGGTGATTTTAGACTGGGTTCCGGGACATTTCCCTAAAGATGCGCATGGTTTAGCTTGGTTTGATGGTACTGCATTATATGAGTACGCTGATCCACGCCAAGGGGAACACCAAGATTGGGGCACGCTGATTTTTAATTATGGTCGTTACGAAGTGATGTGTTTTTTGATTTCTAATGCTTTGTATTGGTTGAAAGAATTTCATATTGATAGTTTGCGAGTTGATGCGGTGGCTTCGATGTTATATTTGGATTATTCACGTGAACCAGGAGAATGGATTCCGAATCAATACGGTGGCAATGAAAATCTGGAAGCGATTGAATTCATGCGCCAAATGAATACGGTATTGCATACTGAGTGTAAAGGTATTGTTGTAATTGCTGAAGAATCAACCAGTTGGCCGCAAGTGACGAAGCCGCCTTATGTTGGTGGTTTGGGTTTTAGCATGAAATGGAATATGGGTTGGATGCACGATTCATTGCAATATATGTCCAAAGACCCTGTACATCGGGCTTATCATCACGATCACCTCACGTTTAGTTTGTCATACGCCTTTAGCGAAAATTTTGTGTTGCCGTTTTCTCATGATGAGGTGGTGCATGGTAAATGTTCGTTATTGGATAAAATGCCGGGGGATGCGTGGCAGAAATTTGCTAATTTGCGTTTGCTCTACACTTATATGTGGTGTTATTCGGGTAAGAAATTATTGTTTATGGGCTGTGAATTTGCTCAAGGGCAAGAATGGCAGTTTAAAAAAAGTTTAGATTGGGATTTGTTGGACATTGATCTACACCAAGGGGTGCAACAACTGGTTGGTGATTTAAATCAACTCTATTTGACTGAGCCTGCCTTGCATTCTGATGATTTTACTCAAATGGGATTCCAATGGATAGACCGTCATGATGCAGAACAATCGGTGATTTCGTTTGTCCGCCAAATTCAAGTGGATGGTAAATTAAGACAAGTGATTGTGTTGTTGAATTTTACCCCGATGCCACGTCATTTATATCGAATTGGGGTGGATCAAAGTGGTGAATATCACGAGATTTTCAATTCAGATTCAGCTTATTATAGTGGTAGTAATATGGGCAATGGTACATTGAGTACAGAGCCTAAAGCGTGGATGGGTCGTCCTTATTCGTTGTTAGTGAGTTTGCCACCATTGGCTGGGATTATTTTGAATTGTGACGCATTGAATGATAATTGAATCCTTTAGACTATAACGGGCAGTTTTCAAAATAGTGCTAAAATATCGTAGATTTATCCAAAGAGTAAATTGTGTGAATATTCCTAATATCTTAACTTTAATCCGTGTGGTGTTCATTCCTATTTTGGTTGCCGTCTATTATTTGCCTTTTGCTAACGCCACGGTTTGGGCAACGGCTATTTTTGCTTTGGCTGCGATTACTGATTGGTTTGATGGCTATTTAGCTCGAAAATGGCAACAAACTTCGGCTTTTGGGGCATTTCTTGATCCTGTTGCCGATAAGTTGATTGTCTCAGTCGCGCTCATATTATTAGTGCAAACTTATGATTCTATTTGGATTACAATTGCTGCTGCGATTATTATTAGTCGTGAAATTGTGATTTCTGCATTGCGTGAATGGATGGCGGAATTGGGTTTACGTTCTAAAGTAGCAGTTTCTTTCATTGGTAAATTGAAAACCACTGCACAAATGTTAGCTTTGGTTTTATTAATGTATCAGCAACCTATTGCAGGCATTGATTTGTATTGGGCAGGTATGATTTGTTTAGGTTTAGCCGCTTTGTTAACATTGTGGTCTATGTATTTGTATTTGCGTGCGGGTTTGCCTTTGTTATTGCAACAAGATGAAAAATAGGTTTTATTTTAAATGCCACGATTTTTCACGTATCGTCTTCTATCTTGTTCAATCCAATAATATGTAGGGGTTAAGCATTTTCCACAGTTCCAAATCAACAGCAATGTTAGAACATTTACTGGAAGATATTGTGCTTTTCCTCCCTACCTATTTTTTTACATAAGTAGCACTTAATCTATTGATAATAATTGAACATTTCAACATCTTTAACATTTTTGTGTAAAAAGTTCTCATCTGCTCTTGTTTCTTGGTGTAAAGAATCACATAAATGGGCTATCATGCGGTAAATTCCCTATTAATTCATCGAGGCTCAAATGGACGAAAAAACCTTATTCTCATCACACCCTGCGATGTTTAAATATAAACCGATTTCCTTTAGTTTCTGTAAACTATTGGCATTATCTGGTTTGATTTTACCTTTAGTAATCAAAGATTTTAGCTGGATTATTGGCGGCCTTATGTTTGCTACAGGCGCACTATGCCTATTGTCTTGGTGGATTAGCACTTTATTCATTACCCTCACTATTACTGAAAAACGCACTATTTTACAAAAAGGCTTTTTCTCACGTCACATTAGTGAAGTCTTTCACAGCAATATCCGTAATATCGAAATTGAACAAACTTTATTCCAACGCCTATTTAACGTCGGTACAATGCGGATTGCCAGCGCGGCACATTCGGGGTTTGAAATTGAAATCTCAGGTATTAAAGACCCAATGAATTTAAAAGATATTATCAACAAATACCGTCGTAATGATAATAATAATGAAGGTATGCAACAACAAACACAAACTGACGACTAAGTAAATAATGGTTTGGGATGAAAAATATGACTCAGTCTTGCAGAATGCTTAATTCTGGGGCTGATAGTTTTTCATTCCTTAATACGTTGTGAAACCACTATTTTACCTCAATCATGTAAGCAAATAGATTACACATTAACTTGTTAATGACTAATGCTTTCCTGCTAATTAATACTGAGGTATCGTTATGCTCATCAAACCTCCAACTGATATTAAACCCTCCGAAATTACCGCCGAGTCCGATTATAAAAATCGTCGCCAATTCTTACAGCAAATGGGCAAATTCGCTGCCGCTAGCGCAATTGGTTTAGGTGCATCACAACTCACAGCCTGTCAAAACCCAAGCAATGCTGTGGCAGAGTCGCTCCAATCCTACCAAGATTATCCTGATATTGTCCGCCATGCTTTTAGTACCCAAGAAGATATAACCGCTTACGAAAAAATCACCAGCTATTGCAACTTTTATGAATTTGGCCCCAGCAAATCTGCACCCTCTTTTTATAGCTTTTTATTACAAACTCGGCCATGGACAATTGAGATTGAAGGCGAAGTAGAAAAACCTTTCACTTTAGATATTGAAGACATTTTGCAAGCATTCCCACTACAAGAATATATTTATCGTATGCGCTGTGTTGAAGGCTGGTCAATGGTGATTCCTTGGATTGGTTTTCCATTGGCAGATTTGATTAAACGTTGCAAACCAACATCAAATGCAAAATACGTCCACTTCGTTAGCTTGCATGATCCACAACAAATGATTGGGCAAACTAAAGATGTGTTGGACTGGCCGTATGAAGAAGGCTTGCGTATTGATGAAGCTGTACATCCATTGACGATTTTAAGTGTGGGTTTATACGGGAATAATTTATTAAATCAAAATGGTGCGCCGATTCGTTTAGTTGTGCCTTGGAAATATGGATTTAAAAGTATCAAATCAGTGGTGAAATTACGCTTCACTGAAAAACAACCGATTTCCACCTGGACAAAATCTGCAGCAGATGAATATGGTTTTTATGCGAATGTGAATCCTGAAGTGTCTCATCCGCGTTGGAGTCAAAGCAAGGAACGTCGAATTGGCAAAGACTACTTCAAACGTAAAACCCTAATGTTCAATGGCTATGCTGAACAGGTTGCCAGCCTGTATTCAGACATGGATTTACACAAGCATTTTTAAGAGACTTTATATGTTTTCAACCGAAATTACCCTGAAATTTATCAAACCGATTGTTTTTATCGTATGTTTATTGCCCTTTGCAACCCTAAGCTATGGATTTATCAATGATAATTTAGGTGCAGACCCAATCCAGCTTTTATTAAAAGAAACGGGGGAATGGGCATTACGTTTATTACTCGTGACATTGGCTGTCACCCCGATTCGGCAGATTTTTGGCTGGTCAAGTCTGATTCGACTACGACGCATGTTAGGCCTGTTCAGCTTTTTCTATGCCTTATTACATGTTTGTATTTACAGTGCTTTTGACCAATCACTGGATATCATCGACATTCTCAATGACGTTTTAAAACGCCCTTTTATCATGGTGGGTATGATAAGCTTTTTGCTCATGTTGCCACTGGCTTTGACATCTTATAATGCGGCGATCCGTTATCTAACAGGTAAAAAATGGAAACAATTACATCAATTAGTTTATTTAGTTGCAATTGGAGCGGTGGTGCATTTCTTTTGGCTGTCGCAAAGTAAAGCCCATATCACTGAACCCGCAATCTATATGACTATTTTGGCAACATTACTGCTAGTTCGACATCCACCAATTATGCAAAAACTGAAGAGATGATACACAATGCCTGAACAGCAAACCCGTGAAATGGCTGAAATCATTGAAAATGCCATGTTTCAATTTCAGCAAACAATGGTGCAACGTTCTGAATTTATTGAAAAAGCAGAGCGTCGCAGCCGTAAAATTATTTATGGCACAATGGTGTTTATGGTAATTTTGAATATTGCCTTGTTTTACTTGGTTTATAGTCTGAAATGGCAAGCGGAATCTTTAATCCATTCAGGTGGAAAAGAGATTAATAAGCAAATCGAGTCATTATCTGAACATGCTAAAAATCAGTATACACAACAACTTGCAGGGAAAATTGATGAGTATTATGGGCTGCTGTATGACAATGCTGATTTATTAAATAAAACCCTAGTCAATGTTGAAACGATTACTAAAACCTTTTCGAATAATGCTGAATTCATGGACTCTGGTTTAAAAGATATGGCCAAAACCATGCAAAATATTGAAAAAACCACCCAAGCCTTATCACCCATGGTCACAGAGTTAAATAAGAGCTTGGTTTCTGTAGAGAAAATGACGGGGATTTTAGTTAAAACAGCCTCTACAATCAATGAGACTGCGGGCGAAGCAATTGAAACTTTGGTCAGTAATCAGAAAAATATCCAGAAAATTACTGAATCCACAGCTAAGGCGGCTGATAGCGTCGGCACAGAAGTGACAAAAATTGGCCGTGATGTTAGACATTTTACGGGCGATGCTTTGCCGCGAATCAATACTTTAGTCATGGAACTTAATGCTTTAAGTCAGGCTTTGCGCTCTTTGAGCCAAGAAATGCAAAAAAATCCGAATATGTTTTTATTTGGCAAATCAGTGCCTGCAGGGCCGGGGGAGAAGCGATAAACTGATTTACACTCGTGCCTGTTTAGCCGTATTATTTCAACGTTGTTGGACTCACTTACTAAAGCGATTAATGTCATGTTGAAACACGGGTTAGTTTTTATCTGGTTGCTGTTATTGATACCTATCGCCAATGCGGATTCATGGCAACAAGGTTTTACCGCGTATCAACAGCAAAATTATGCTGAAGCGATCCAACATTGGCAACAATATTTATCTACCAGCACGCCAGATAAAGATAAAAAAATTCTGACTTACAGCTTGTTAGGCGATGCAAAATTGGCCAGTAATCAATTGCAAGCTGCTGCTTATTATCTTGATAATGCTGAAATTACCCAATTAGCCCGTGAAACCAATGATGACGCGGTACAAGCCCATTTTTTCAATAATCGGGCAAATATGTGGATGTTGCTGCTATCTGAATCAAAAGACCATCGAATTGTTAAAAAGCATTATCGTCAAGCAATCAAAGATTATGATATTGCGTTTTACGCTACCCTTTTTTCTGACAACCAAGCGATGCTGGTCAATATTCTCAGTAATGAAATCCAAGCCCATTTAAAAGCAAAGGAAAAATTGCTTGCGCTAGAAGCTTTATTAGGCAAATTACTAAGTCGGATTTTACGTCCACTAAAGCAAGAAATTGAAATTAATATAAAAAATGCCTTGCCTCAGTTATTAATTGCGCGAGATCACGTTTTATTCAGCCTTTCCGATAGTAATCAAGACAAACCATTCTTAATGTTAAGTTTAGGTCAGTTGGCTTTGCGCCATTATCGAATGCAGCCTGAATCACCGATTGTAGTATTACAAATTGCAGAATTACTGTTTAAATATACACTTAAGCTGGCGTTCTTAGCTCATGAAAAAAACAGCCATTATGATGCAACTTATATCCAAAGTTATGCTAATGGCTTATTGGGGCAAATTTGCGAATATTATATTCAAAGTCCCAACCCTGATGTTGCAAACAATGCTTATCGTGCTTGTACTAATAATTTGATGACAGGTCAGCGAATTGCGAAGAACATTGCCTGTCAATATTGCCCAGAACATCAGCAAGCATGTACGGATCATAATCAAGACATTTTATTTTGTAAACAAGATGCTAATGCCAATAAATTAGCCGCGTATGAAATCGGTTTGTTGCAAACCAGAACGGCTATCAGTTATGCGCTTCAAAATGCAGAAACCTATACCCCAAGCTTGTTGTATCTATGGTATTGGCATACTGGGAGAATGTTGCAAAATAAAGCGAAATTAGTTTGTGAACAACAGTCTAAGACACAATGCAGTCAACATTTATACAATGCGTTGTTGGCTTATCAAAATGCAGTTCAAGTATTACAACCGATTCAATCTGAATTGATTACAGGACAGCGTAATAGCCAAGAAGCTTTACAAGAAAGAATTAAACCCGTTTATTTTGGCTTAGCAGAATTGTTGTTACAACATGCGGAACACAGCCCTGAACAACGTCAAACTTTATTAGAAAGTGCAATTCAAAGCATTGAGTCTATTAAGAAAACAGAATTGCAGGAATACTTTCAATCCAATTGCCTGCTAGATGAAGAAAATGACGTACTATATAATTTATTAACTGATGTGATGCAACACAACCCAGCCCCAGCCGCAAAATTGCCTCCTAAGCCACAGCAAGTCAGAAAACAAAAGCAGTGGGTGATTCCTGATCCGAATGCGGCTTTGTTATATCCGATTATTTTTGAAAATCAAATTTCATTATTGTTACGCTTAGCCAATGGGGATATTCATCATATCAAACAAAATAAGCCTAATATTGCCAATAAAATCAAAGAACAAGTGTATCGATTACGGCAGAATTTAGAAACAGAAAGCCGTCATTACAAACGTGAAGCCAAAAGTCTGTATCAACTGCTTATCAGTCCAATCAGGGATTTATTGCAACAAAATCAAATTGAAACCCTAATTGTTGTACCCGATGAATTATTGCGTACCATTCCTTTTTCTGCTTTGCTCAATCCGAAAACCCAGCAATTTTTAATTCAAGAAGTGGCTTTAGCAACGATTCCCAGTTATGATTCTATCGACAATAATAAACAAGCTATTCATCAGTTTTCAATTTTATTAAATGGTTTGTCTCAGCAAGTAGAAGCAGATTTTCCGCCATTAGAAAATGTAGAATCTGAAATTAAGCATATTCAAGCATTGTTTAATCAGCCCATGGTGCTATTGAATCAGAATTTCACCTTGGATCGTTTTGCTCAAAATATGAAATTAAAACCTTATTCAATCATACATATTGCATCACATGGGCAGTTTAACGCTGATCCAACAGAAACTTTTTTGCTCACCTTTGATGGACGTTTAAATATTGATGGTTTGGAAACGGTGTTGAAATCAAATCAGAAACAAGGTCATCCTGTGGCATTACTCACCTTGAGTGCTTGTCAAACTGCCGCAGGCGATGAACGAGCCGCGCTAGGCATCGCAGGTGTTGCGATTAAGTCTGGAGCACAAAGTGCCTTGGCTAGTTTATGGTCGGTCAAAGATGATGCGACTTCGCGATTAATGCAGGCGTTTTATCAGCAATTAACTCAAATGTCTAAAGCAAAAGCATTCCAAGCAGCACAAAAGCAGTTGATTGAAGCGGGCGATCACCCTAATCATTGGTCGGCATTTTTATTAATCGGTAGTTGGTTGTAAATTATTGGGTGTCATAATAGTCGTTTTATTCTAAAATGATACAGGACTGGCAGTCCTTAGTTTTAAAAGTAATTGATATTTAAAATTTTATAGGACTACGAGTCTTTTACAGATTAGCAGTCCTAATGAATTAAGATGACTATCTTGTTGTCGAAACCTCGCCAAAACCATCAATTAATTCCATACATGGTTTTAAACGCTGACAACTGGTTTTTTGATAAGCTGAGAGTTCAGTCTGATGTAATGACGCATCTTGCTCTAAAGTTTTAGGCAACTTTTTAATCGTTTTACACCAATCATCACAATAAGTTGGCTTATTTGCACTCAAGGCCACGGCATGTTTAAATTTAGATAAAGCTTCCTTAAAGCGACCTGTGACTTTAAGCACATTGCCCCAAGCATGATAGGTTGACGCTTGCTTTGGATTGGTTTTGACATAAGTTTCATAATAAACCAATACTTCTTTATTCGGATAACCGAGCTGTTTCAACGTACTGCCCCATGCTTTGAGCATCCACAATGGCAATTTATCATGTTTCAGCGCGGCCTCTTTATAAACATCAAGTGCCTCTTGGAATTTCTCTTGATCTTTTAGCGCACTAGCCCAAAACGCGTATACCCATTCATATAACACTTCGCGCCTTTTTTCTTTGGTATTTTTTGCCTGTCTATATTTATCTTCAGCGGCATTATATTGCTTTAATTTTGCTAAAGTGTATCCCCAGTTCGCATAAACAATCGCTTTATAATTGGTGTTGTTACTCGACATGGTTTCAATGGCGCGTTGATATTTGCTGACCGCTTGCTCATATTGCTCTAATTTACGCAAGGTATCTGCCCAATCACCATAAATTGAAGCAGGTGTACGATCAAGATAGGCATCTGTATAAGCTTGATAATAGGCCAACATTTCTAATTGTGGTTTGCCTATTTCCGTCAATGCCACTTTCCAATCACGTAAAATCCAAGAATCTAATTTATCTTTAGCGGTTGCTTGTTTATAGACTGCGATGGCTTGCTCATATTTTTTCTGCTTCTGTAAAGCATAGCCCCAATTTCCATAAATCCATAAAATTTGTGGGTTTAGGCCCAGAGCCTGTTTGTATTTTTGAATTGCACCTTCATAGTTTTTCAGTTTTAACAAGGCTTCACCCCAATTTGCGTAAATAATGGCATAATCAGGATTGGTGTCATTCAAGCGCAACGCCTTTGAGTATTTGGCGGCGGCTTGGTCATACTGTTTCATTTTATAAAGCGCATCGCCCCAAAACGCATAAGCCAGATAATAAGCTGGATTTTCTGCTAAAGCTTGTTGATATTTTTCAATCGCGGCTTCAGGTTCTTCTCGTAATAGAATATTACCCCAGTTCGCATAAATTAAGGACTTGTGTATAAACGAGCCTTTTTTCAATGCTTGTCGATATACTGAAAAGGCTTTATGCTTTTGGTTTAACTTAATATAAGCCTGAGCCAAACGTGAGTAAACCGCTAAATTATCTAAATTATCTTGTTGTTTTTGTAACTTAAGCGCGTATTCATATTTTTGTATCGCTTGTTTATATTTTTCTTCATCATTATTCTGATCGCCGTAAGCAATTAAAATATCGCCGCTGATAATACTGTTAACGGGGTTATCCGAAGTGAGCACTTCCGCTTTTTTTAAGCTTTTTAAAGCATTATCATATTCACCTAAGGTTTTTAACCAACAACCCAGCAAAGTGAAAGTCACTGATTTTTCTGCATCAGAAGAACTGGCGGTTTGTAATTGTAACTCAGTGATTAAATCACTTAATTTATCTAAATTCTTTGGACTGCCTTCAAAACAGTAATTGACCCCAATCGGCAACGGTGCAAGTGTTCGTGCCACGTATTCGCCAGCAGCTTCAATCGCACTATTAACATCCTCATAATACATGCTCTTAGATGCTCGTCCCGTAATCCGTACGGTTATCGTATAGCCTTGATCTTTCTCAATCAGTTCCCCATAAATCCGATTTTGTTGAATACCAAACAAATCAGACAAATAATTCATAATCACATCAAGGGATAAGCCGATACCGGGGACAGAAATATTTTGCGCTTTGTTTAAGCCCTGAAACTGCATAGACATGGCTTGTTCATTGGTAATGATAGGAGATGCAGCAACTAGCGAACTAGGCTTTTGCAAGTCCTGTGGTAGCCATGAGGATTTTTCTTTTTGTTTCAGCATCAAAGGTGAGGTAATTTGGAGATTGGTCAGTTGGATTTGTTCACCAAGCTGATAGGCCACTACTTTTCCTGTATAGCCTTCTTTTGATAAATTACTGGGCACTTGAAATGCTTCAATCGTCAAATCATAACGGATCAGTTCATAAGCGGCTAAGAATACAATCAATAGAAATAATGCAGATAGCATGAATTTAATGAGTTTGGGGTACAGCTCTCTAATTTTGGATAGGAAACCTGTAATGCGTTGCCAAGTTGTCAAGCGGTGAGAAAGTCTAATTGCAGCCATTAATTGCACCCTATTTTCAGTACATATCAGCTCATTCTAACACAGCGTTAATGCAAAGTTATATCTCTACGCTCTCAAAACATATCACTCAGATAAGCCATTCACATTGCCAACCTTGTTGCCCTTGTTTTGCCTGAAAATGTTGGTCTATGCCTAAATGAGGAATCGCGACCAGTTGATTATCAATATAAATCAATGGAATAAATGGGCGTAACCAAGGTGGAATCTGTGATTGCTGCAATAGTTTTTTCACGCTCCGCGAATGCCCACGCAAATACAGTTTTTCACCACCTTGCCGAAAACGCACCTGTATCTCGCCTTGTATGAATAAACCCACATTTGCAACTGAATTGGCTTTAAGTTGTCCCAATGGTAAATTTAAAATCTGTTTAGGATGCCAATCAAAGGCTTGGGTTTCTGGTATTTTTGGTAAAGCAGGCATTGAAAACAATATATTTTGATAACGTCTGACTTCAACATTTGCCCATTTAATCAGCGGTTGTGCATCGGATTTGGCTTGTATACATTCGCTTAAGATTTGTTGCAAATGCAAGCTGGATGGCATAATAAATTTTTTTGATTTCAACCAATAACGAATCACATTGCGTTGGCGGGCTTCGGATAAAATCTGTAATGTTTCAATATTCAAGCCTTGTTGAGAGCTTAAACAGGTTTGTAAATCATGTTCTGCTAATTCGTTTAATAATTGATTAGCTTCTGCCTGATGTTGTGCAACACGTCCTAAAATCGGTGTGATTTGTGGCCAGCGTTGGGTCAATTTAGGGAGCATTTCATGACGTAAAAAATTACGTGCAAAACGCCTATCTTGATTACTGCCATCCTCAACCCATTGTAATTGATGAGTTTCAGCATAATTTAAAATATCTTGTCTCGAACAAGTTAAAAATGGCCGTCCTAACCAGCCTTGGCCAAACTGAATCAAACTCGGCATTGCTGATAAGCCTGCTACACCCGCTCCACGAAACAATTGCAATAATAGTGTTTCGGCTTGGTCATCAGCATGTTGTGCTGTTAAAACCACGTCATCAGCAGAGATTGATTTTTGAATCGCTTGGTAGCGGGCTTCACGTGCTAAGGCTTCTATACTCTGCCCTGAATCAACATCAATTTGTACATGTACTAAATGAAAGTCAATGTCTAATTGTTGGCAGATTTGTGAACAATGTTGCGCCCAATCATCTGCTTGAGCTTGTAAGCCATGGTGAACATGAATGGCATGTAGTGTCGTTGTTGGAACTTGTTGTGCCAAAAGATGTAACAACACATGCGAATCAACACCACCACTATAGGCAATCCAAATATGTTGTGTGGCAGGGAATTGGCTTAGGAAATGAGTGAGTTGAGCAGCTAATAATTTTGACATGTAGAGCGTACAGGGCTGTTTATCTTTCAAAGACCAGCAGCCCTAAATATTAATTCACAATAAGATTTTCAACTTTATTAATTCCAGCATAATCAGGATAGTTGGCTTTTAAAACCCGTAGCGCATCTTCATATAATGGATGTAAATCTAAAATCTTATAGGCTTTTGCCATCAAAGTTAACGCTTCTGGCATACTTGGCGCAGTTGGATAACCTTCTACAACGGTTTTTGCACGGTTAGCTGCTGCTAAAAATGCCCCGCGTTTGATATAATATTCAGCTACATGCAATTCATATTTTGCTAAATTATTGTGTAAAAAAACCATCCGTTGGCGGGCATCTTCACTATACTTACTGTTTGGAAAACGCTCAACCAATTCAGAAAAATTCTCAAATGAGGCTTTCGCTGCTGAGGCATCCCGCTGAGATTTATCTAGTTTTACGATACGGTCAACCAGACCTGAATTCATTTCAAAATGGACTAAACCTTTGAGATAATAAGCATAATCAATATTAGGATGACGTGGGTAAAATTTGATAAAACGGTCAGCAACCGCGATGGCAGATTCAGACTCACCATATTTATAGTAAGCGTAAATCATGTCTAATTGTGCCTGTTGTGCATAACGTCCTAATGGATAACGTGCTTCTAACAGTTCATAATAGCGAATGGCTGAATCAAAATCGCTTTCATTTAAAAAATTTCGAGCTTCAGCGTAGATTTGTTGGGCAGTCCAGTCAGCAGTCTTATTTTCCGTATCGCGTAACGAGCTGCAACTGGCTAAACTGAGCAAACAAATTGCAATCAAGAGTAACTTTTTCATAATTTTTATAACGTTTAGAGAACAATGACGACAACACATTTTAGCACAGAAATTCCGTTGACAATGGCAGGCTATCGTTTAGATAAAGCATTGGCTGAACTATTTCCAGACTATTCACGTGCCCGTTTGCAGCAATGGATTAAGCAAGGGCAAGTTTTAGTCGATGATGAGCAAATGCGCAGTAAAGATAAAGTGCAAGGCGGTGAGCAAATTGAGATTGAAGCGGACATGCCACAAACAGTGACATGGGAAGCTCAGGATATTCCATTGGATATTTGTTACGAAGATGAAGATATTCTGATTATTAATAAACCTGCGGGTTTGGTGGTTCATCCGGGAGCGGGTAATCAAAACAATACTTTAGTCAATGCTTTATTGCATCATGCGCCTGAATTAGATCGGATTCCGCGTGCGGGGATTATTCACCGTTTAGATAAAGATACTAGTGGTCTATTGGTGGTTGCTCGTTCGGTTGTGGCACATACCCGTTTAACTGAGCAATTACAGGCTCGTGAGTTTTTGCGTGAATACCAGACGATTGTTAATGGTGTGATGATTTCAGGAGGGATGGTTGATGCGCCGATTGGTCGTCATCCTACATTACGGACTCGAATGGCTGTGACCGACAGTGGCAAACCTGCGATTACACATTATCGAGTTAAAACCCGTTATCGTGCGCACACCCATTTAAATGTAAAACTGGAAACAGGTCGTACACATCAAATTCGAGTGCATTTAGCCTACATTAAATACTCTATCGTAGGTGATCCCGTGTATGGTAAGCGAGTGATTCTACCTAAACAAAGCGGTGAAGAATTTGTGCAAATACTAAAAGATTTTAAACGCCAAGCCTTACATGCGGCTACTTTAGGTTTGCAACACCCTACAAAACAAGAATGGATGCAATGGTCTGTACCTATACCCGCAGACATGCAACAATTATTAGATATGTTAGCGCAAGATCAAAAGCTATTTTCTTAAGCTTATATTGAGTTGGTTTATGTATATATTTCGCGCGTTCAGGCTTTCGGAAAAAAATGGGATCATCGTTTTATCGAGCTTTTGGTCACGATATTAAAATCCCAAAATATGACCGCGCAAAGTATATAAATAATAAGCTCAAAAATGTTCTGATAGTTTGTAATTTATTGAATAACACTTCAGACTGGTTCTTGCTGTCCTTAGAAAATACAAAATATATCAATTAGTTGTAAATGACACCATTGTTTTATATTTTAAAAGTCACCCCAAGCCTTGTTAAAAACACTTAATGTGAAAAAACTTAGGTTAATTTATCTAAATCTGTTCAAAATCCTAATTTTAGTGTATAAATAAATAAGGAAATGTAAGAAAAGCGGTAAAGTGAGAAAATCATGGAATCGGTTAAGAAAGTACTAAAAAAAAATCAAACGCCGTTGCAACGCCTCCATCAGAGATGCCAAGCTTTAAAACAAATCGATGTGGTTCTACATCAGACTATTCCTAACCCTCTCAGCGAACATTGTCACATTGCAAATCTACGTCATACGACACTGGTTATGCACGTTGACTCAGCATTATGGGCAAGCCAATTACGCTATTTACTACCGAAATTGATGGAGCAATGGCAGAATGAAACCTATTTGCCTGAGATTCAGAAAGTAGAAATTAAAGTCAGATTCGATCACCAGCCCACACGACGCTATACCCATCATCCAAGCCTGTCAAAAAAAAGTGAGTCACTACTACGAGACACCGCCGAGCAAGTCACTCACCCTAAACTGAAATCTGCCTTATTAAAACTGGCTCAACACGGTGGTCAAGCACATAAAAACTAGTGTGCAAATGCAAGTTGCGAATAAAAATGTGGTACAGCTTGCTGGTCTTCTTCAAATGTGACCATTTCCCAAGCTTGCTTGTCTGCAAGTAGAGCACGTAACAATTGATTATTCAACGCATGACCTGATTTATAACCACTAAATGCACCGATTAAGCTATGACCTAATAAATATAAGTCGCCTACTGCATCTAAAATTTTATGTTTTACAAACTCATCTTCGTAACGTAAGCCGTCTTCATTCAGTACCCGATATTCATCCATTACAATCGCATTGTCCAAGCTGCCACCCAAGGCTAAATTATTTTCACGCAACAATTCCATTTCGTGCATAAAACCAAAGGTTCTGGCACGGCTGACTTCTTTCACGAATGACGTTTTTGAGAAATCAATTGTGGCTTGTTGAGAACTGCGTTTAAATACGGGGTGATCGAATTCGATTTGAAAATTGACTTTAAACCCATCAAAAGGCTCAAAACATGCCCACTTATCTTCATGCTTGAACTCAACTTTACGCTTGATACGAATAAAACGTTTTGGGGCTTTTTGCTCTTCAATACCTGCGGACTGAATCAAAAATACGAATGGACTCGCACTACCATCCATAATAGGAACTTCGGGTGCACTGATGTCAATATAAGCGTTATCAATGCCCAAACCAGCAAGAGCTGATAATAAATGCTCAACCGTAGAAATACGAACATTTTGGCTGCTTAATGTCGTTGAAAGACGTGTGTCTCCCACATTTTCAGCGTGCGCAACAATATCCACGACGGGATTTAAATCCGTGCGCCTGAATACAACACCTGTGTCAATGGGAGCGGGGCGAAGGCTTAAAAATACTTTTTCGCCAGTATGTAAACCCACGCCTGTTGCACGAATGATATTTTTTAAAGTACGCTGTTTTATCATTCTTATTCGTCTCTCCAGTTATAAGGCAAAATGACTTGACACAGTCAAATGTTAAACAGGCTTGTCTTAGAAGAAACAGGATTAAATTATGTCAGCTTTCAAGAAATTCAAAGCTTTAGCTTTCAAAAATACTCATAAAAACTAAAGTTTTGGACTCCTTAGATTAAACATGCCGAACGAATAAAGCCCTATTTTCTAATAACTAAGCAACTGATAAATCACTAGTTACATATTGTTGCAATGCACAATAAAATGATTATATCAGCCTGTCAAGTCAAAGCAGTTGTCTATCAATTAAAAAACTATTAGTCTGCTTGGCGGCGCAAGAACGACGGAATGTCCAAATAACTATCTAACTGAGTGTCAGCATCTTCTAAATTAGTATTGCCTTTCGGTTTAGTTTCTACGCCATGCAAACGGGCTACGGTTGGTTTATCATATTCTTTGTAATCAGCTACATTTGCAACTTTAGCCGCTGCTTTTTCAGCAGGTGCTGTTTTAGGTACGATTTTAATCGGTGGGCGTTCACCCGGTTTTACTTGTTGGGTGCTGATAGAATTAACCCCTGTTGCAATCACAGTTACGCGTAATTCGTCTGTCATATCAGGGTCAAGTACTGTACCCACAACCACGGTTGCCTCATCAGATGCAAAGTCTTGAATCACTTCACCTAATTCGTCAAATTCGCCAATACTTAAATCCATACCTGCTGTCATATTCACTAATATGCCATGTGCACCTGATAAATCGATATCTTCGAGTAACGGGCTGGAAATCGCTTCCATCGCAGCTTTTTTTGCACGACCTTCGCCTTTTGCATAGCCAGAACCCATCATTGCTAAGCCCATTTCCTGCATTACAGTCGTTACGTCAGCAAAATCCACGTTGATTAAACCGGGGCGGGTAATCAGTTCTGAAATACCTTGTACTGCACTAAACAATACATCGTTGGCCTTTTTGAATGCGTCAACTAAAGTGACATCGCGACCTAAAACGCTGAGTAATTTTTCATTTGGAATGATGATGAGCGAGTCAACATGCTGGGATAATTCTTTGATGCCTTCTTCGGCAATTGCACGGCGTTTACGACCTTCAAAAGGGAATGGACGTGTGACTACAGCGACAGTTAAGACATTTAATTCTTTGGCGACTTGTGCAAATACGGGTGCTGCACCTGTGCCTGTACCACCGCCCATGCCTGCGGTAATAAACACCATATCAGTGCCTTCTAACAATGCCATGATCCGTTCACGATCTTCTAAAGCTGCTTGCTGACCGATTTCAGGGTTTGCACCTGCACCTAAACCACGAGTGACATCTGTGCCTAATTGTAAAACTGTTTTGGCAGATGAATTTTTTAACGCTTGCGCATCTGTATTAGCACAAATGAAGTCAACACCGTCGATATTGCTAAGCAACATGTGTTCAACCGCGTTACCGCCACCGCCACCCACACCGATGACTTTAATCACAGCATTATTGCTATAAGTATCCATTAGTTCAAATGGCATGATGAAATCTCCTCTAACAGTAAACCATCTGTCTACTGATAATACTTAAATTCTGATTGAAATCCACTATTTCGCTATCATCGCACGAAATTCGCCAGTTATCAAAAATTACCTTTAACCCAGTTGATTGCACGGGTGAATATGTTGCTGTCACCGCCCATCATTGTGATGTCAGAAATGCTTTCGTCACGGTGTTTGTAGCCGAATAATAATAAGCCAACACCTGTGGCATGAATTGGGTTACGCACCACATCAACTAAGCCTGTGACATATTTTGGATAACCGACGCGTACAGGCATGTGGAATACTTCTTCAGCAAGTTCGATTACACCATCCATTTTGGCACTACCGCCTGTCACCACGATACCCGCTGCAATTAAATCTTCATAACCGCTACGGCGAATCACTGATTGCACTAGATTAAATAATTCTTCATAACGCGGCTCAACCACATCAGCCAAAGTCTGGCGTGCTAAATAACGCGGTGGTCTTGCACCTACGCTAGGCACTTCAATCATTTCTTCAGCATTGGTTAACTTGGTTAAAGCACAAGCGTATTTAATTTTGATGTCTTCTGCATATTGGGTCGGTGTGCGCATCGCTACTGCAATGTCATTGGTCACTTGGTCGCCTGCAATTGGAATCACTGAAGTGTAACGAATCGCGCCTTCTGTCCAAATTGCAATATCTGTCGTACCGCCACCAATATCGACTAGACACACGCCTAAATCTTTTTCATCATCGGTTAACACCGCAGAGCTAGAAGCGAGCTGTTCTAAAATAATATCATCGACTTCTAAGCCGCAAGAACGAATACATTTGACAATATTTTGCGCCGCACTTTCAGAGCCTGAGACTAAATGCACTTTAGCTTCTAAACGTACTCCTGACATACCAATCGGTTCGCGGATGCCTTCTTGATTATCGATGACATATTCTTGGGGCAAAACATGAATAATTTTCTGATCGGCTGGAATCGCGACCGCGCGTGCTGCATCAATGACACGATCGACATCATCTTGTGTCACTTCTTTGTCACGTATTGCCACAATACCTTCAGAATTCATGCTGCGAATATGGCTGCCTGCAATCCCCGTGTAAACCGAGTGAATCTCACAGCCAGACATTAACTCCGCTTCTTCAATCGCCCGTTGGATAGAGTGAATCGTTGACTCAATATTGACAACCACGCCTTTTTTTAGTCCGCGTGAGGGATGTTGACCAATACCGATAATTTCGACTTCATCACCTTCAGGAGACACTTCTCCAACAATTGCTACGACTTTGGATGTCCCAATATCTAAACCAACAATTAGATTTTTGTCTCTTGGCATAAGCTCCTCACTCTGTCCTAGCTAACCGCACCGCAATGCCATTGGCATAACGCAGATCAATGTATAATCCTAAATCTCCACCCAGTGAAGACGCGTACTGTGCTAGGATGCGATGGTAAACTTTGGTAAAACGTTGTAAACGTGGCATAATTTCACCACGACCTAAATTTAATTGAATACCCTTATCTAAGTGAATCGCCCATGCTTTGCGTGGCTGACAGCTTAATTTTTGTAGTTTTAATTGTATAGCTTGCATGGTTGTTTGTATTTGCTGATAGCGTGTTATCATTTCTGGTATACAGTCTTTATCACCTGTAAAATGGGGCACATTTACAAGTTGTTGCGGTATATTAAATAATTCGCCTGTTGAGTCTATATACATATTTTGTTGCCACTTCGCCAGTGGTTGATATTCTGTTATCTGTAGCTGTAATTTATTGAACCACACGGGTTTAGCCGTAACGTTTTTTATCCAAGGCAAAGTTAATGCCGCTTGTTCAATTTTATCTAATTGTAAATAAAATAAGCCTACATTTAAGTAAGGTACAATCGCTTTTTGTATTTCACTAGGGTCTGTTTGTTGTTGCCCTTCAATTATGATTTTTTTGACTAAAAAGCTCTGTGGATGGCTTAGCCACCATAATAATATGCCGACAATCAATAGACTGCCTGCCAATATTATTAACACCATCAACCAATATTGACCGCCATTAATACGTTGCAACGGTTCGTTATCTGTTGCTTTACGACGGGCTTGTAAATTGCTTATGTTCATGATGTTATTTATAGCAAAGTCAAAACTTTATGATTTACTAGGTTATAATTTTAGTGAAAATCATATCGTTACTTACTATTTAATCGTTGGATACTTTCTAAGGTATATGCCATAAGCAAACAAAGACCACCTTTTTCTACAGCAAACTTACGAGTTTCATCAACCACTTCAGACATATCTAACCAGTCATTACTTAGAAGTGTTTTTTCTTCATCTGAAAATATATCTACTTCTATATCGTGATCTAAATGCTGTTGTAAATACTCAAACTTGTAAATACTCAAACAATGTTCCTTTAGCAAGTTGTGCCTTAATATCTTCAATAGTTATTGAGTTATAACGCCCAGAACCTTGAGCCCCGTTTAAGTAAAATCCAAAATATGTTAGTTGATTTATTTTCATATTATATCCAGTTTATCTACTAGCACTCTTTTAGTTATATCCAGTTTATCTACTAGCACTCTTTAAGTTTTTGCATCAATCTTATTTTTTAGCCGTTTTTAAAATTTCTACACACAATTGTTCAAAATTCATCCCACTGACTTTCGCCGCCATCGGCACTAAACTGTGATCTGTCATTCCCGGTATGGTATTCACTTCTAGCAAATACACTTGCCCTTGTTCATCACAAATAAAATCGACTCGACCCCAACCACTTGCACCGACTGCATGAAATGCACATAACGCTAAATTTTGTAATTTCTGCTCTTCTGTTGCAGACAAACCACACGGACAAATATATTGTGTGGTATTTTCAGTATATTTCGCTGCAAAATCATAAAAATCGCGTGGCGTTTCCAAACGAATGATAGGTAACGCTCTATTATGCAAAATTGCAACAGTATATTCCACGCCAGTGACAAATTTTTCTGCAATCACAGTACATTGGTATTCTGCTGCTTGTTGCCATGCTTGTTTTAATTCATCCACAGCTTTAACTTTTGCCATGCCTACACTTGAGCCTTCTAATACAGGCTTAACCATTAACGGCAAACCTAATAACTCTGCGACTTGGGCAAAATCAGTATTTTTAGTTAAGATAATAGAGGCTGGTGTAGGAAATTCTGTTGCTTGCCAAATTTGTTTGGTGCGCAATTTATCCATTGCCAAAGCTGAACCTAAAACCCGACTACCTGTATAAGGCAAATCCAAGGTTTCTAAATAGCCCTGAATTGTCCCATCTTCACCACCCCGCCCATGCAACGCAATAAAGACGGTATCAATCTCTTGCTCAGTTAATAAATGGAGCTGAGTTGCGGTGTCAATCCCAATAGCATCAACATGTTGCTTGAGTAGTGCTTCTAATACAGCTTGTCCACTTTTAAGTGAAATGACACGCTCAGCCGAGTTGCCACCCATAAGCACAGCCACTTTACCAAATTGCGTTGTTGTCATCTTGATATTTATGTTGCGATATTTACACAAATTGTAGCATATTGTGTTTTTTTAAGATATGTGTGTTGGAAATAAGCCACAAAATCGTTTGGAGTCTATTTTGTATTGTTTTTGATATTTGTATTTCCCCTCTTTTAATTGAGCTAACAATCGTTAGTACCAGTAATTTTTTATTTTACAAACAATTTATGTACAAAGAGACATCTCTTGTTTACCTTACTAAACTAAGCAGTATAAATGGACTGATTATTAACTTTAATAATTCAGCTTATACAAAGAAAGTTTTTAGTTAGTTGTTATGAAGAATCAATAGACTTACAGAATTATGCCTAAAGATGTAAATTATTGATTTCCATTTTTCCATTTTTTTCTGCATAAGTTAAGATGGGTTCTTAAATCAAACATAGGATAGGTTTGTGACAAACAAAATAATGATAAAAAATAAAATAATGTTTGACAAACTAAAAAGGCCTAAATATAATGTGCAACTCAATTCGGGGCATAGCGCAGCCTGGTAGCGCATCTGCTTTGGGAGCAGAGGGTCGGGGGTTCGAATCCCTCTGCCCCGACCAAGTTTTTTTTAATTATGTTTTAGTGTCTTTCTATCCTGCGCTTGTAGCTCATTTGGATAGAGCATCGGCCTTCTAAGCCGAGGGTAGCAGGTTCGAATCCTGCCAGGCGCGCCATGCTTGATGCTAATCAAATAATATAATATCTATGGTGAGTGTAGCTCAGTTGGTAGAGCCCTGGTTTGTGGTACCGGTGGTCGTGGGTTCGAGCCCCATCATTCACCCCATCTTTCTCCTTCAAGTTAAATACGGACATCACGTCATGGTTTCGTCTTACGACATTGATATTGATGTAGAAACCAAATATATTCCTGAAGAATCTCGCCCAAACGATAAGCGTTATACTTTTGCCTATACCATTACAATGTACAACATTGGTATCACAGGTGCACAATTGATGCGACGGCACTGGATTATCCAAGATGCACATGGACAAATCCAAGAAGTTCGCGGGGTGGGCGTTGTTGGTGAGCAGCCTTATTTAGAGCCAAGTGAAGGATTTAAATATACAAGTACGGCAATGATTGCAACACCAATGGGTTATATGCATGGTACTTATTATATGCAAGCAGAAGATGGTACAGAATTTGAAGTGGAAATTCCACGCTTTCAACTTAGCTTACCGCATACATTACACTAATGATTCAACGTAGCTTACAATGGAGCTATACGTTTATTGCACCGATTTACGATAGAATAGTGCAATTGCCCACAGCAGAAGCCCGTCAACATAGCTTAACTCAAGTCAATTTACATGGTAATGTTTTGCTATGTGGAATTGGTAGTGGTTTAGATATTCCTTATCTCATTGATGATGCAAATTATATAGGCATTGATTTAACTGCCGCAATGTTGCATCGTGCTCAAAAAAGAATTCAGCAACACCCTGTTACCTTACATCAAGGTGATGTCATGCAGTTGCCTTATCAAGATAATAGTTTTGATTTTGTGGTAATGCACTTAATTCTTGCCGTTGTGCCAGAGTCTCAGAAGGCTTTAGATGAAGCCAAACGGATTTTAAAGCCAAATGGGCAGCTTATTATTTTTGATAAATTCCTTAGGCCACATCAATTTGCCCCTTTCCGCCGCTTATTAAGTCCTATCATGGGAAAAATTGCCACGCGTACTAATGTTGAATTTGAATCTTTGGATATCACTGGCCTTACATTACAATGTGACCAAGCAGCATTATTGAATGGCTGGTTTCGACATATCGTATTACAAAAATCACATTGATTGAGTCCTACCCAATACCTCTGCAATCTTATTGTAAGAAATAAAAATACTTTCTATCTCAGGGCTTTATTAGGCATTTCAAACTGCACGTTTTTATCTAAAGAATGTAATATAGAACTAAATAAATCTATTTCGGTCATCATTTCATTGTCTAAATAACGATTAATTGTATTTGCAACAAACTCAGCCATTTTAACTGGAACAGCATTCCCAATCATTTGTTCTAAATTGGTTTTTGTACCGAAAAATTTAAATGTTTTTGGAAATGTTTGTATATAACTTCGTTCCACTGTCGTTAGTGGTCTAACATCTTTAATATCCACATGCTTAGGATCACAAGGGCTTAGTTTGTAGGTAGGAGGAATTGGGCGATTAACACCACGTATTGTAGGGCTGGGTTCATCAATTGAAAAAATACCTCTACGGCTATAATTTCTAGGATGGCGATAATAGTATTGGATGCCTAAAGTGTCTCTTAGATAATCTTTTACTGTCATCGGTTTTGTTGCAATATGTTTTTTGAAAATTGGATTTAGTTGATTATGCTTGTCATCTAAGTGACCAATTAAGAAAAAACGAGTTCTAGCTTGTGGAACGCCACAGTAAGAAGCATCTAATATGACAGAAGATAAACCATAATTACATTGTATAAATTGTTCAACAATATCTTGAAGAATATAGCTTTTTTTGATTTGTTCCACATTTTCCATCACAAACCATTTTGGTTTAACTGAGCAGACAATATTTGCAAAATTATAGGTTAAATCTGCCCGTCCTAATGTGACATCTCGTTTACCCGCACTGGAAAAATCTTGACATGGAGAACCCCCCATTATTATATCTGGCTGGTATTGCTGTATTTTTTTTATTGATTCAGCTTCGTTGGCTAAATCTTGTTCAATAACAGGGTGCGAAAAATTGGCTTGATATACCTCAATAGCAGGCTGCCAATTATCAAATGCGGCAACAACATCAAAATCGGCTTGTTGAAATCCTAAGGATAATCCGCCACAACCTGCAAAAAGATCAACACACTTCATGGTTTAAAAAGCTCTGGAGAATTGAATGAAGAGAAAAATAGAGCTAGTTTATGATTATTGGAACATCGCTAATTCTCAGTTTCTTTTTAAAATCAACATTCATTTTAGGAAGCATGTCGTAAATCCAATCCATTAAATCTTCACCTTCCAACAAAGTAATATCTTTTTTTTCACACATCTCTATTAAATCATCGGATGCCTTAGCTGTAGTGACCAGCACTAATTTACAACAATCAAGGCACTCTTCTTCTATCGCTGTTAATTGCTCTGCACCCCAAGTACTTTCGACTCCTTGATGGTGTTTAACTTGAACAAGCAGTTTTGTTGGCAAAAACCTGTCTTCCTTGGTAGCTATAATATCCGCGTCTGCAAGCCCAGAAAAAGTACTTTTTCCGCAAATTTTAGCATTATAACCTTCGAGTTCTAATAAGTGCTTGATTAGGCGTTCTAATCCAATACCACCTGCTTTTAAGAGCGTGCTTCCGCTTTTGATTTTTCCCAACAAGTCTTGTTTAAATTTCTCAATTTCTTTATCTTGTTTTAAGCTAAAAGTAGAATCAAAAGTTTGTCCAGAAAACAAGTCATCAAGTTCTTTACTAAAGTTATCAAGGTCACTTACAATACTTCCCATGACTCTAAGTCTTCTTTGTAAAGCTTCGCTCAAATGAGTTCTTGGGATGAAAATAATATCACCACTAGCATCTCTAAGATAATCCACTTCGTGCTGATTAGATTGATCGTGAGAACCCGCCGTTGCTTTATAAACCTCTTTGCCTGTTGCTATTGCTAGACAAATATTACTCCAATAGGGGACAAGTATTTTATCGTCTTTTTTAATCAATTTGAATCGGCGTATTTGATTTAGAGTTTTTCCTCTTGATGTAGGGGAACGACTTGCTAAATATTTGTATTTTAATTGAATTTCATCAACCAGTTTTTTTGTACCCGAAAATGAAGAAAAATCAACATTACTCCAGCCAACAGCCACTATGCTATTGTCAAAAAACTCTTTAAATTGATTTTGATATGCTCTAACCATGTAATAGCTCATTTTTACTTATACCCCTGCTTGTATTTATTGATTTTATGTATATTAACATAATTATTAGCAGCAACTATTGCAAGCTCACATGATTATTATTAAAAATGATATATTTCTTTTAATAAATCACCCCAAAATCATCTCAACCGCCGCATCGACATCGACAGGCACAGGACGTGACACACCCGCTTCTTGCATCGTCACACCAATCAACTGCTTAGCCATTTCCATTGCAATCTTATTGTGGGAAATAAAAATAATTTGCACTCGGTCAGACATATCCTTAACCAACTCACAAAAACGCCCAACGTTAGTATCATCAAGCGGCGCGTCGACTTCATCCAACATACAAAATGGCGATGGATTTAACTCGAAAATTGAAAAAACCAACGCAATTGCAGTTAATGCCTTCTCACCACCTGAAAGTAAATGAATGGTACTGTTTCGTTTGCCCGGTGGACGCGCCATAATCGTCACCCCAGATTTTAGTAAATCATCGCCAACAATTTCTAAATACGCCTGACCACCGCCAAATAAACGCGGAAACAACATCTGTAAACTGGTATTCACCGATTCAATCGTATGCTTAAAGCGATTACGAGTCTCACGGTCAATGGAGCGAATTGCATTTTCTAAAGTTTGTAGCGATTCCGTCAAATCTCCTGACTGCTGGTCTAAATATTCCTTGCGGTTTTGCTCTTCCTGATACTCTTCCAACGCCGCCATATTCACCGAACCCAAACGACTCAACTTACGTTCCACCGCTTCAATTTGTGACAGCCAGCTTTCCTCATCCGCATATTCTGGCAATTCTGCCAACAAACTCAGCGCACTTAATTCTTGTTCTTCCAATTGCTCTTCAATGGTTTGGCGACGCACTTCTTTGCCTTGACAATCCATTTTCAATTTCTCCAATTGTTCACGTAATTCGGTACTACAGGCTTCTAATTGGCGGCGTTGCTCTTCATATTCAGTTAAGCTATTCTCAATATTTTCAACGGTTTGTTTGGCTTCGGCTAATGTCTCACTAATCGCAGCTTTTTCCTGACTAAAGTTTTCTAATTCCTCACGTAAATCAGCAACAGGATCATTTTTCTGCATATTTTGCTCTAATTCATATTTTTGCTCACTTAACTGCTCTAAACGCTCTTCTAAACGTTGAATACCCTGTTGTAAACGTTGGTGATCTGTACGCATGGTTTCTAAACGCATTTGTACTTGATGCCGATTTTCCTTCGTCATTTGATAACGTTGACGGGCTTGTAAAACGGCTTCCTGCAATACGGCTTTTTGTTGTGATAACTGCTCACGTTCATCCGCATATTTTTCCATTTCATCAAGGGCTTGATACAGATTTTCACGGGTAATATCTAAGTTTTCACTGTCTTGCTCAATTCTTTGCTTTAACTCGTCTTTCTCATCATTTAAACGCCGCACTTGTAATTTTAGATTTTCCAAGCGTGCAGACTTGCCACCATGTTGTGACTGCAATTGTGAATATTGATGACGGATTTCATTAACTTGGGCTTGGGTTTGATCGCGTTGATTATCGGCTTGACGTAAAGCATCGCGCTGAATATCTAAGCGTTGCTCTAATTCTTCAACCACACAATTCAACTCAACTAACTCAGCTTTGATGTGCTTAATTTCCTGCTCTCGCGCCAGCACACTGGTTTGTGCATCACCGCCTTGTTCGCTGCATAACCAATTCTGTCCCAGCCACACACCTTGTTTTGTGATAATTGATTCATGCGGCAACAAATCAGCTTGCATCGCAAAAGCTTGCTCTACATCTTCAGCCATTTTGATGTGGGCTAACAATGGAGCTAAATCTAAATCAGTGCTGACTTTTTGCAATAAACTGTTTTCAGGTATCGATTGCGTTGCAGAATTTTCTAAAAATAAGAATAAATGTCCCGTTGGCGGATTTTGCAATGAAGTGGTTAAATTATCAAAATTGGCTACCCGTAATGCTTGCAAAGCTGAACCTAATACCGTTTCCACTGCCAATTCCCAGCCTGTTTCAACTTGAATCGCTTGGGCAATTTGCTCAGCATCCGTTAAATTCTGTGCCGCTAACCACTGATTTAACACATCGTCATTTTGACTTAAAGCCGCCTCTTGCAACACTTCCAAAGAAGATAAACGCCCAGTGAGTTGATTGAGTTTCGTTTGATTTTGATGCAATTCTGAGGATAAATGCTGGGTTTCATCACGTAAATGAGTTACAGAAGCTTGAAATTCAGCCAGTTGCAGATCGGATTCATCCAATTCCGATTTCACCCCGTCCATTTCACCTTCAAGCACTTTTAATTCATTTTCAACCAGTTTGACATCAATTTGCTGGCTTTCAGTCTCTAATTTAAATAAACGTTGCTGACTTTGATCTAATTGGTTCTCTAAGTGTTCTAAACGGGTCTTTTCCACTTGGGAACGTTGCGTGGGTTCAGCGGCTTTTAGATTAAATTCATCCCATTGCAATTGCCAGTCTTGTAGCTGTGCTTCGGTTTGTTCTAAACCAAATTGCGTTTCTTGTTCAGATTCTTGAGCTGAGTCTAATTGTGCTTCAGATTCGGCAATATCCACTGCTAAATCATCTAGTTGTTGCTGATCTTGTTCCAACTGTCCACGGTTAGTATTTAAACTGTCTTCAACTTGTTCTAAGTCCCATTGCAATTGCTCGTTGCGTTCGCTGCTGTGTTCAATTGATTGCTGCAAACGATTCATTTCACCATCAATGGTATAAAAACGCTCTTGAGTTGAATCTAATTGTTTTTGGGCTTGAATACGATCTTCACGACCTTGGGTATTTTTTTCTTCAAGTTCATGTAACGACAGCAAATCAGCTTGTAAATTTCCTGCTGATTCCTCAATTTGTTGTTGTTGGGCTTGAACATCTGTGTCTAAATCTTGCCAACGAATTGCTAATAATTGTCCGCGCAATAAATGTTCAGATTCTTTTAGTTCTTTATACTTTTCAGCTTCTTTAGCTTGTTTTTGCAATTTATTAAGTTGTTTATCTAACTCGCCCCGAATTTCATCTAACCGCGCCATATTATCACGGGTTTGTTTCATGCGTTGTTCGGTTTCTTTACGTCGTTCTTTATATTTAGAAATCCCCGCCGCTTCTTCAAAAAAAATACGTAAATCATCGGGCTTGGCTTCAATTAAACGCGAAATCATGCCTTGTTCAATAATTGAATAACTACGCGGGCCTAAACCTGTGCCTAAAAATAAATCGGTAATATCTTTACGACGACATTTGACCCCATTCAAGAAATAGGTGGATTGGGCTTTGCGATTGATTTCACGCCGCACGGAAATTTCATCTTGCCCTTCATATTTTTCTAATTCGACTTCATCAAATACCAATTCAATATAGGCTTTGTCTGCTTTTTGACGTTTACTTGAGCCATTAAAAATCACGTCGGTCATTGCACCGCCACGCAGATTTTTAGCCGAGCTTTCACCCATCACCCAGCGCACGGCATCGATGACATTGGATTTACCGCAGCCATTGGGGCCAATCACACCAACGCGATTACTGGGAAATAATAAAGTGGTCGGCTCGACAAAGGATTTGAATCCCGCGAGTTTAAGTTTACTGAGGCGCATGGATAAATAAGGTCTAAACTGTTTAGAAAAGGGGTCGATTATAAGCTGAAATGAAGGCTTTATGCTAGAAATGTGCTGAAATTTGTCTGAATCTGGATTCACAAAATTAAAGGGTTTTCAGAATGATGCTCAAGCCAATTTCAAAATGTTGCTGTCACTCTTTAATTTCTCTACAATCTAATCCAATTAATCATTAAATCTTGTAAATCCAGATTCAGATAAGAACAATACCCATGACCGACCTAGACATCATCGAACAGTTAGAGCAAGAAATTAGTATAAAATTAAAGGAAATAGATAGAGTTATAATAAGTTCGAGAGGATATGTAA
>JADGDW010000273.1 GCA_016744725.1 Candidatus Albibeggiatoa sp. nov. BB20
GTTTTGTATTTTTAGCGTCAGTTTTTTCTGGTTTAACATCAGCATCGTCATCATCCATTAATATTTGATGTGCAGGTCCTTCTAAATCATCGAATTGTCCTGAACGAATTGCCCACAAAAACATCCAAACAATAATACCAATAATCAATAAAGAAATTGGGATCAATAAAAATAAAATTTCCATAATATCCAACAAATTTACGAGGTATGACACCGCATTATACTATTTTCTCTAATCTGAAGCTGGTATTTTGTTGATTAGCTATCAGTTTTGCCGCACTTGCCCCCATCAAGCAACCATATTTACAAATAACCACAAAATACCAAATACTTTATCGTACTCAAAGTATTGTAAAATAGTCATCTAAAATTATTTTCAGGTTATCCACACTATGCGTAAAGAAATCACAATTAAACGTCGCCCAACTCGTCAAATTTATGTGGGTAATGTACCGATTGGTGGTGATGCACCGATTGCTGTGCAAAGTATGACCAATACGGATACTTGTGATGTTGCTGCCACGGTTGGCCAAATTCAAGCGATCCAAAAAGCAGGTGCAGACCTTGTACGGGTTTCAGTGCCATCTCAAGAGGCTGCGGAGGCCTTTGGTAAAATTAAACAGCAAGTTGATATTCCTTTAATTGCTGATATTCACTTTGATTATAAAATTGCGTTGCGGGTTGCGGAATTAGGCGTGGATTGTTTACGAATTAATCCGGGTAATATTGGACGTGATGACCGTGTACGTGCTGTGGTAGATTCTGCTAAAGATAAAAATATCCCAATTCGAATTGGTGTCAATGCAGGTTCATTGGAAAAAGAATTACAAAAAAAATATGGCGAGCCGACTTCTGATGCTCTCGTGGAATCGGCGTTACGGCACATTGATATTTTAGATAAATTGGATTTCCCGAATTTTAAAATTAGTCTTAAAGCCTCCGAAATTTTTATGACCGTGATGGCCTACCGTAAATTAGCCGGTCAAATTGAGCAACCGTTACATCTTGGTATTACTGAAGCGGGTGGTTTTCGTTCGGGCACAGTCAAATCCGCGATTGGTTTAGGCCTGTTGTTAATGGAAGGCATCGGCGATACGATTCGGGTGTCTTTAGCGGCTGACCCTGTTCAAGAAATCAAAGTCGGATTTGATATTTTGAAAAGCTTGCATTTACGTCAAAAAGGGGTGAATTTAGTGGCTTGCCCTTCTTGTTCACGGCAAAATTTTGATGTGATTAAAGTGGTCAATGAATTAGAAAATCGCTTAGAAGATATTACGCAGCCGATTGATGTTGCAGTAATTGGCTGTATTGTGAATGGACCAGGTGAAGCGAAAGAAGTCAAAGTTGGTCTTACTGGCGGCACACCCAATAATTTAATGTACATTGATGGTAAACCACACCACAAAGTGCAAAATGAGCAATTATTGGATGAGTTAGAAAAAAATATTCGTGAGCAGTTAACACAACAAGAAGATTAATTATTCACCCTACATTAAATAAAAGAACTTTTCATTTGATGTAGGGTGGAATAGCGCAGCGTTTTCCACCAAAATATGCGATATGCTTGGGATGGTGGAATATGGTGAGTCATAGTTTATTAATAATCACTAACTCCAAAGGCTCATCTATTCCCCCCTACTCTTTCAAACTTTTTTCATTTTGCGTAACATGAGTTAATTATTCATCACGACTTAACCCAGTTAAGATTACTTGGCTGGGCGTAAATGCCACTCAGTTTGGTTATCAGTGAACGGGATATTAGACAATCTGAACGCTTGCTAGATCAAATCGAGTTTAAACCGCTTCGTCTACTCAATTTCTGCCATCCGTTTTTAGCTATGTTATGAAAGGATATTACTTAATTGAAGGGTTATACACTATTAGAACTGATGATTGTTTTATTTATTTTTGCACTGTTAACGGGCTTAGTTGCTCCACGATTAATGGCAATGTATGATAGTGTGCAAGCGGCATATCAGCGTGATGAAATCATGTCTCAAATAAGTAGTTTAAGTTATCAAGCTTACCAAAAAGGCTTGAATTTTCGGTTTGAAACCTATCCTTTTTCGACCAATCAGCCTGATTATGAAATTCTACAAAAAAATATTAAATTAGAACTCCCAGAAGGTTGGAGATTAGTTGCAGATCAAGCAATTATTTTTCGTGCTAATGGCGCATGTACTGGTGGCATAATCCATTTGCAGCAAGATTTACTGTCCTATCCCGTTCAATTGATAGCTCCTTTTTGTCAAGCAGTCATTAAACCATGAAATCTAAAGGCTTTAGTTTATTAGAAGCGATTGTTGCTTTGGTTCTGGTGTCGATGGTCGGCATGGCCTTATTTAGTTGGATTAATACCAATCTCCAAAATCTATATCGTATCCAACAAGTTCAAAAACGCCATGAAGCCGTACGTAATGCCATGGTTTTTATGGAAACGATTAATCCTTTAAAACAACCAGAAGGCGATACAAAAATCGGTTTTTATCGCTTTAAATGGCAAACTCAAATATTGGCAGAACCCACGGATAATACCAGAGGCTTGAAAGGGGCTGGCATCTACACTGTGGGCTTATATGAAACCGATGTGGATATTTATGTAGAACAAGAACTGGTCTCAACCGTTAAATTGCATCAAGTGGGTTATAAACAGGTTCGTGACCCTGTATGGAAGGCATGGGAAGAATGAAACGGGATTCGGGTTTTACTTTATTGGAAATGCTGGTCGTACTGGTATTAGTAAGTTTAATCAGTATGTTATTAATGCAAGGCTTAACCTTTGTATTCCAGTTAAGAACTCAGTTTGTAAATCAAATTAACGATT
>JADGDW010000141.1 GCA_016744725.1 Candidatus Albibeggiatoa sp. nov. BB20
ATACTGTACTGCTACTATAAATAGAAAGATGATATTTAATGCTAAAATGCAAGGGCAGCCAAGTTTGTTTAGAGTATATTAACTCTAATCATCCAGTAAAAATAAGTATATTTTATTTAAATAATTATAGTGGTTATAGGTTATTTTTATAAATAATGATAGGGATGAAATTATGTTGAAAAGAATGCTATTGCTGGCTATACACCATCTGAAGTGGTTTATAGGCCTTTATTTACTGAATATATCAATGCTTGTTCAAGCGGATACGCAAGGTGGGCTAGCATGGCTAATTAACCAAGCTCAATCAGATGGAAGCTACAGTACTGAAACTGATTTAGCCACTCATTTTCAAGCGACAGCGGCAAGCTGGCAAACATTGTCTACACTAGGCGAAACCCCTCAAACTCAAGCTTCTATGACAGATGCTTTAGGGTTTGTTAATACAGAATCTTTCCCAAGTACTGAAAATCTAGCCAATACTCTATTAATTCGTGCTTTAGCCAATGAATCTACAGATGAATTGGTCACTGAATTAGTCAGTCGGCTGCAAGAAGATGGTGGATTAGGCGATTTAGCAGGCTATCAACGAACAGAATTAGATACGGTGTTTGCTTTAGAGGCTCTTGCAACAGCTCATGTTTTAGAAGCGAATCGAGATAAGTTTTTTGCAACTATTGATTATTTATTAAAATCTCCATTATTTAATAGCAACGGTCAAATTAGTAATACAGCATCAACTTATGTCACTGCACTGACTATGCACGCCCTTTGGCAATATCGCCATGATGTCAGCAATATTCCTTCTCTTGATATTAACGGCTTTTTAGACAAAGCTAAAACCTATTTATTGACCCAGTTATCACAAGAAACCCATGAAAACTTTGAATTAGCATTGGCTTTAATCGCAATTGCTCCAATATTGTCTAATCTTGATGAAACTAGTAGTTATGTTGATTTGCTCAATATGGCACAGCTTGATAATGGCAGTTGGGATAATGATGTCTATACAACCGCGTTGGCTTTGCGAGCACTGAAATTAACAGATAATACTTCCAGTGATATTGTTGATGGCAATCCTAATAATCCAAGCAATCCAGACTTACCAATATTAAAAGGTGTTGTGATGGATTCCACCACCAACACGCCTTTATCTAACGTCGAAATTAAACTAATTTCTGGCGAAAATATCCAATTATGGACAACAGATGAAGAAGGCGGTTTTGAAATTCAAGATTTGCAATATTTAGATGGAGAATTGTCTTTTATCATTGATGGTTTTGTTGCGCTAAATTTACCGCTTGGTGTGAAATCAGGTGAAGTGTTTGATTTAGGACAAGTCCGTTTGCGTCCTGAAATAGGTGAACCTTTATTGCCTGATTTAATAGTTGAAACAATGTTTTTTCAAATCCCAATGGATGCTCAATCATTAGTTGTTTCAGGTGATATTTCAGCGGATGTCAAAAATATTGGTACAGTTTCAACTTCGCAAAATATTAGTTTAATCGCGTTCCATGACAAAAATCAAGATAACATTTATCAAGCTGATTCAGATGATATTTTATTGGGTGAAGAAACTATTGAGCAAAATTTAGCAAGTGATGAAACGCTTTCAATTAATATCAATGTAGAAGGGCAATTGCCTTTTAGAGATGCACCTATCACTGTGCTGCTTGATAGCCGACAAGTTATTGCTGAATTAAAAGAAGATAATAATAGTGGTACAACCTCTCAAGATTGTGAAGTCAATAATATTTCATTTGATTTGGTAGAAATGTTTAGTCTGTCTGGTGGTGAGATAATTCATACGCCAATTGTCGCACCACTTCAAGATACTAATAGTGATGGGATTATTAACCAAGATGATACACCTATGGTTATTTTGAATTCTGGTAGAAGTGAAGACCATTCTGGTTATCTAACGGCTTACTATGGAGATGCAGGGAAACAGCTATGGATTAGTGGTGGTACAGCTCGAGGGACTGTACCCGCAGTAGGCGATATAAATGCTGATGGAAAACCTGAAATTATTACTTTTCAAGGTGGATATACAAGCCATGTGGTTGCTCTTGATAATAATGGTAAGGAATTATGGAAAAGTACTGAGACTATATATACAGCGTCTACAGGTATAACTCTTGCTGATTTAGATGGTGATGGACAGGCTGAAATTCTAGCAGGTTATTTAGTGTTAGATTCACAAGGTAACTTGCTTTGGAAAATGGATGGGTATAATGATGTAAGCCGTGGTAGTCATCAAATACCCATTGTAGCGGATTTAGACTTGGATGGTTCTCCAGAAGTTATTAGAAACCTGTATGCATATAAAATTAATGAGCAAAAACAAGGAGAACTATATTGGTCTGTTGAAGACTTAGTCGATAGACCTGTAGATTTAGGATATACAGTCACAGGACAATTTGATGATGACCCTTATCCTGAAGTTGTAACAGTCTTATTCGGAAGAGTGTATCTATTTGAGCATGATGGCACTTTAAAATGGGGGCCTGTTAAGTTTGTAAATCAAAATGCTGGCCCAAAAAAATTTTGGGATAACCATCAAAAGCCAGGAAATGCGCCTTTAATTGCTGATTTAGATAATGATGGTTACATGAATATCGGTGTTATGTGTAGAGGGAGAGATAATGAAGGGTATCTTAGAAGTTATTATCAGGTCTTTGATCACAATGGTACTCTACAGTGGTTCGATGATTCAATTTATGATGGTAGTACTGCAACAAGCTCATCTGCATTTGATTTTAATGGGGATGGGCAGCTTGAAATTGCTTATCATGGTGAATATAATTTTTATATCTTTGATGGTAGTAATGGTAATGTGCTTGCTAAAACACCAAACCGTTCTCTAACTTGGATTGAAAACCCAACTATTGTAGATGTGAATAATGATGGTCATGCAAATGTTCTATTTTCTGGTTTTGATGGTGTTCGTGTTTTCCAAAATAAAGAAAATTCATGGATGCCAGCCCGTAATATCTGGAATCAACATGCCTATAGCATTACTAATATCAACGATGATTTAAGTATTCCACGAGTTCAACCTAATTCAGAGAATGTCCATCAGCAAAAGCAATTGGGTACATTGATACCGAAAGGGGCAGACCTCACAGCAGGTCGTTTCTTGTTAATTGATAATGGTTTAGATAACCCTGTCACTCTGCAAGTACGGATTGGTAATGCAGGTTTAGAGCAATCCCTAGCTGATACACCTGTCACGTTTTATCTAGGTGATCCTGCAAATGGTGGGGTTGTACTTGGTTCAGTTAGTTTAGACGCACTTGAGCCAAATACTTATATCGATGTGCAATTTGACACTGTATTATCAGACTTTACTCAAACTTTATATGCTGTGGTTGATGAGCAAAACACGTTAGAAGAATGTAATGAAGGTAATAATAGTATTTCATTATCGGTAAATGCTAATCAATCAACCTTAGCACAGCTCGTCGATCATCTTGCAATCAATGGCTCTACTTACAAACCAAATACCTCTGTTGTCATTGATTACAATGTAGAAAATCAAGGCTTATTCCCAGCAACATTCCAAGCTGAAATTCTTATCATAGATGCCAATGGCGATGTAGTTGCAACGGTACAAGCACCAAGTTCAGAAAGCCTACAAAGCAATGAGACTATTAACCAGCAAGCCGCTTGGAATACAGGTACAACGCTGGCGGGCTACTATCAAGCAAACTTACGCTTAACCACAACCGATGGTGAATTGATTACAGAACAACAGCAAGGCTTTATCATTGAAGCAGCTGCAGAAACTCAAATTAAATCACGCATTACCACAGATAAACTAACCTATCACAGCACAGACTTGGTTCAACTGAGTGCTTTAATCCAAAATCAAACATTGAATGTGTTGCTTGAAGATGCACCATTGCAGATCACGATCCTTGATCCAAATCAGCAGGTTATTTACATTGAAACCAGAGAGATTCAATCCTTAACGCCACAAGGTATGCAAGAATTATTAATTCCTTACATGCTTAAAGATGCTGTGGCAGGTACTTATACTGTTGAATTAACTGCACTCAAAGCAGATGGTTCAACTTTAGCGTCACAAACCACCTCTTTTGAAGTTCAGGAAAGCTTAGAACTGGTCTTATCTGGCAGCATTGCAATGCAGACGGTATCTCAAACTCAACAATGTACTTCAACAATCACTTACTCAGGTGACCAAGATATAACGGCATTACCTCTTCAATATTTACTATTAAATGTTGAACAGCAAACAGTGATTGAGACTGAAACCGAGACTGTCAATTTAGCCTCTGATGGATTGCATACTAAGACGGTAGAATATTTTACTCATATCTTACCTGCGGCAGAATATGCGTGTGTGTTACAAGCACAAATTGATGGTGAATGGCAAACCTTAGATTTCCAAGTCTTTAATCATGACAATATATTAGCCAGTGAATGTAGCACCGTCTATGCAATTCATGACCAAGAGCTGGATACGACACAATTATTCACTTATGACCTTAATCAACGCTTGATTGCCGCACTAGGCCCTGTTTATCCTGAATATGATTTAGAAGGCATGGATATTCACCCTCATACGCACAAGTTGTATGCGAGTACGGGACATAAAAATGCCATCTTATATCTGGTTGATGGATTCACTGGTGATTTAATGCCTATTGGTTTGATTGGGTTTGACGATGTAGTTGCACTGTCATTTGATGCGACGGGGCAACTTTGGGGCTGGTCAAAACAAGGCTTAATCACCATTGACATCACCACAGCTCAAGCTCAATTAGTCTTGGCGAGTTCAGCCCATGTTGAAGGTTTAGCTTGGAACAATGACAACAGTTTATTGTATGCCACAGCCTCTGACCCTACAGGTAAAAACACTACACTTTGGGCGTATGATCCAACAACAAGCAGCTTTACTGTGCATTGTGAAAATCTTGCTGGTGAAATTGAAAGTTTGGAAGTGCTACCAGATGATACTTTGGCGTTTGGCATCCACAATGATAACAAGCTCGGTTTATACGCTTATGATCCAGCAGCCTGTCAAGTGGTTGAACAAGCGAAAATTATCACCTTATTCAACGACATTGAGGCAATTGCATGGCCAACCGTGGATTGCACTACACAACAAGCGGCATTACGTGCATTCCTCTCCGCCTTATCTGATGAGAGCTTCATCGATGAAAATCGCAATGTCCGTATCGTGTTAGAAGGGCAAACCTATTCTGGGCAATTAGCTGAATCAATTACGCAAGGTGCAATCCCTGTTAATGCTGAACTTAATCTGGTTGCTATTCCCGATGCGAATGATGATGGCCTAGATGACTTCCTCATCACTTACCCCGATGGTACGCAACAGGTGTTGTATTACCTTGGATTAAGTCAAAACTAACTTTCTATTTCACTTTCTCATTTTGATGCCTGAGTCAGCTACGGTGCTGATTTAGGCAGGATTCACCAAGATTTATAAAGGATACACAATGGAAGAACAATATTCTTATTCGCGGCTTATGAAGGTGACATCGCTTACCGTCATAATCGCCTTTACCATGATGCTGTTAGAACCGACAGCGGTTGCAGCTCAAGTGCTATATGACGACTATCAACAAGTTTTAGCCGACTCTGCTCGTGAAGATGCGAAACAATTAGAGGCCACTTTAAAAACTGTTGAGTCTCAGTTACAAAACTGGCAAAACGGTTCACGTCAAACCCGCTCAGGTGCTTTGCAATCAGATGTGGTTAAACTAAAACGCCAAGTGCAACAATTTGATGATTCGGTACAAACTGATTTTGATAACACTTTGCAGCATTTGAAAGATCAACAATTGCCAGAGACGGTTATTCAGCGTCATTTAGATACGGTGGCAGAATATCAAGCCAATGTGAATACTTTGTTAGCGAACTTGGATAGCTTAATTAATGCAGAAACTGAAGCGGCGATCACGGCTCAACTTGAAACCACTTTGCAGCATTTACAACCATTATTAACTCAAGGTCATCATGCTGAGTTTGACCCCAACAATTTACCGTTTAGTATTCCAAGTGCAGACAATACCCGTGCGCCATTGGAAGATGCAACCGCGTTAAAAGATTTGTTTCCACAAAGTCGTCAAGTGCGTTCGTCTAATGCACCTAGCAATGATGATTTAGCGGCAACTGAAGATGTACAAATTACACCAGCGATTGAAGAGCTTGCGCAAAGTTTAGAGCATAATCCAGTGAAAATTTACAACTGGGTACATGATAATATTCAATATATTCCGACACATGGTTCAATTCAAGGTAGTCAATTGACCTTAGATAATGGTGCAGGTAATGCGGTAGATACAGCGAGTTTATTGATTGCGTTGTTACGTGCGTCTGGGATTCATGCGCGTTATGCGTATGGCACGGTACGGATTCCTGTTGAACAAGCGATGAATTGGGTCGGTGGTGTGACTGCACCTGAGGCGGCTGTACAGTTATTAGCCCAAGGTGGTATTCCTTCAGTTACCAGTCAAACCCAACAAGGCAAGATTACGCATGTCAAAATGGAGCATGTTTGGGTAGATGCGTGGGTTGATTTTGTGCCGAGTCGTGGTGCTGTGAATAAAACGGGTGACACTTGGGTTTCAATGGATGCCAGTTTTAAACAGTATGAATTTACTGAAGGTATGGATTTGCAAAATGAAGTGGCATTTGATGCTGAAGGTTTTGTGAATCATATTCGTAACACATCTATCCAAAATGAAGATGAAGGCTGGGTGCAAAATGTTGATCATACTTTCATCCAAAATCAATTACAAAGTTATCAAACTCAGATAGAAACCTACCTACAGCAAAATAATCCAGATGCAATTGATGATGAAATACTTCGTAATCAAATTGTTATTTCTAGCAATCGTACTCAATTAGCTGCAAGCTTGCCTTATACATTACTTCAAAGTGGTAATCAATTTACGACTTTACCAAATAGTATGCGTCATCATTTTAGCTTTGCGCTTTATCGCTCAGTTGTTGACCAAAAACTGGACAATCCTGTTTTTCATTTTCAACATAATCTTACAGAATTAGCAAGCAAACGTGTAACATTCTCTTTTAAACCTGCAACTGAGGCAGACCAAAAATTAATTGAGTCTTATTTACCAGAACTTGCAGAAGGAGATATGTTTAATATTGATGATTTGCCTGATTCATTACCGGGTTATTTAATTCGATTGACTGCTGAGTTTAAAGTTGATGGAGAAGTTGTGTATAGTGCTGGTGGCTTTAAAATGGGGCAAGAACTCTACACCACCACAAAAATTTCACGCGTGACAGGTGGTGAGTACAGTGCTGAAAACAAGCCAATTGCAGGAGAATATTATGTTATTGGTATCAACCCGCAAGGTATTAGTAATACTTATGCTGCCTCTATTCAAGGTCAATATGTTGAGGATGTTTTAGAAAAGGCTGTATTGTCTTACTTTCAAAACAATGACTTTGTTCTCAATAAAATGAGTCAGATAGGGCAAGCTATAGGCTACCGCCTTCCTTCTTTTGGTACTTTTTCCACCAGCTTACAGCCTATATATCGCTTCGGCATCCCTCAAGATGTTGGTATGAGTGGTATCTTAGTGGATATGGATGTGATTGCGCAATCCTTATGGAGTATTAATAACGATGCAGAAGTCAGTCGACAGGCAGCCCAACAAGTGGGTTTGTTATCTTCAGCTTTTGAGCATCTTGTTCCAGAACATTTTTTTACTACACAAGAATATCCTGGGGAAGGAGTATCCGCAGTAAAAGCACTTGGTATTGCCAATCAGCAGGGACAAAAAATCTATCAAATTAGCCAAGAAAATATTGAAGTATTATTACCTTTAGTGAAAGCAACAGAAGATACTAAACAAGACATCATCAGTTTTGTAAATGCTGGGAATGGTGTCATTGTTCATGAAGAAAATATTACTGTAGATGGTTGGACAGGCATAGGCTATATTACGACTGATCCCATAACAGGTGCTGGGGCTTATCGGATTACGGGCGGAGATAATGGTGGTGCATTAAAGCCAAGTAATTTGAAAGTTCAGCTAAAGAAAGCTGTGAAAGAGGGTTTGCGTGCTATTGTAAATATGCTTTTGCCCAAAGACCCATGTGACTCTGGCGGCTCTCTTCTATTAAGTGTTCTTGCAATAATGGCTGTATTTACGGTTATATTGGTGATCGTTAAAGCAAACCCTATGTTATCTATAGCAGGTAAAGCTTTAGATATTAGGAAAGCAATGTCTCAAGCATTAACAGCTGCTTTGGTTCTTGCTTCAACTAATGCTATGGCTGATGATGATAAGTGTAAACCTTCTAAAGCAGATTGTAAGAAGACGAAGAAGATTCTCAAACAAGCCCACACTAGGTTATCTCAAAAATATGGTGTAAATTTATCCTCTGAAAGAGTAGCTACATTGAAGGCAAAAGTACTTGATAAATCAATTTCGAGTATAGATTTACCTGGTACTCTACAAAGAGAAATTCCCATAAAAGGCAAAACATTAGCAGAGGTTGAAGAAATGTGTAAATAATATTTATAGGTAAACATCTGGGGTTAACTTTTTATAAAATAATTTGGTTTGCTTCAGATGATTTAAACTATTTTTAACAACTTATCAAAGGCAGTTTATAACTAGGAAACTAATAATGAATAGCGTAATATATATTGATGAAAAGCCTCTTGATGAATTATTACAATTGTTTAATTGTGATATATCTGATGATATTGATTTTTATACAGTAATTGCCTATAGTATTGGAATATCAGATATCAATTACTTAATTAAAAATATAACACAATTCAATAGAAATCAACTTATTGGTATTATTTTCGCCTTTTCTCATATTTCTGAGCCTGCTAAAAAAATTGAATCCATTCTTGATAGTCTAGTTGCCACTGATAATCCAACAATTTTAGATGATTCTATGATTCTATCTGCAGTTATACGGGTTCTTCGTCTTCGAGGAAAACAAGGTAGGTGGGACAATATACAAAAATATCTATATCACAATTCAATATATATAAGGGGAGCTTGTTTGGAGTATGCGGCTTTTTCTTTACCTGTGGATATATCAATGGAGCTATTAATTTTTGGTTTAGATGATAAGGATGCAATTGTTCGTGAAGTAGCAATGGATGAGATTTTAGACTTAACGATAGAAGAGAATTTTCCCGAAAAATGGTTGAGTAAGATAATTAATAAATTTAGAGATTTACTAACTGATAATGATGAATATATAAGAGGTTATGCCCAATCATCATTAGAATCTTTAACTAAGGAAAATTTAGCGCGGTAGATTGGATTGATAAACGAAGCCCAACATTTATTTAGCTCGTTCCCAAGTTCTGAGGCTGTAAAAGAACTGTAAAAATAACGATTTTAATGATTGTAAATTGTTGATTTTACACAGTCCTAAATCGAAAAAACGTAGTTCTTTTACAGCCTCTCTACTTGGTAATAGCTCGTTACCAAATTCTATTTGGTAATGCCTGTCTATCAAGCTCTGCTTGAAGAAAGATAAAGAAATCTCACATGGGACGAAGTCGCTATAAAATCCTGAATGAGCAATACCCCCATTTTCACACATGCACTGTGGTAGGTTGGCAACCTATATTCACTCGAACTGATTCTGTGCAAATTCTATTAGATAGTTTCGTATGGCTACAGGAAAATACTGACTTCCAACTTCATGCTTACGTTATTTTAGAAAATCATTTACACTTCATATCAACAGCAACCCAACATAGCAAACGTATTCAACAGTTTAAAGGATATACTGCAAGGCGTATTATCGACTTATTAGAAGAAAAGCACGTCACAACCATATTAAGACATTTAGCTTTTTACAAGCGCAAAGATAAAACAAAAAGCCGCTACCAATTGTGGCAAGAAGGTTCGCATCCACAAGAATTGTCAACAAAAAGTCTGTTTGAACAACGCTTAAACTACATTCACCACAATCCTGTCAAACGCGGCTATGTAGAACAATCAGAACATTGGCGTTATTCAAGTGCTAAAGACTATCTAACGCAAACAACAGGTCTCATTCCTATTCATGTTTTATATTGACTATTCAAGCAGAGCTTGATGGACAGGCATTACCAAATAGAATTTGGTAACGAGCTAAATTAAACTAAATATTTGCTTATTCAAGTATGGATATTTGGAGTTTGATTGAGAGTACTTCCTAGCTTCCAGCAATTGTTATTATATTTTTGCTTTGTCCCAAAAATAATTCTTTTGGTAAAATTTTGCTTTGAAACTTAGGTGTTTTTATAGTATATACAACAATATCAGTTTGTTTTAGCATTATAAAGTGGGCAGTAACTATCAATGAAAAACATATGGATAAATATTGGCTTATCTATTCAAATATTGGGGCCTATAATTGTATATGCTGTTTTTGATATTCAGAATTCTACAATATTACTAATAGCCTGTGGCATTATTTTCTCTATAGGGGGGCTTATACTTTTTTACAATGATTTTTATAGTCAACATAAATAACTTAGCTTGGCTCATTACTATGCGTGGTAGCGTGGTAGGTTGGGTTGAGGAACGAAGCCCAACATCTATTGTTTAAGAAAACTGCGATAGCTCGTTACCAAGTTCTGAGGCTGTAAAAGAACTGCAAAAATAACGATTTTAATGATCGTAAGTTGTTGATTTTACACAATCCTAAATCGAAAAAACGTGGTTCTTTTACAGCCTCTCTACTTGGTAATGCCTGCCTATCAAGCTCTGCTTGAAGAAAGATAAAGAAACCTAACATGGGACGAAGTCGCTATAAAATCCTGAATTGAATGAGCAATACCCCCATTTTCACACATGCACTGTGGTAGGTTGGCAACCTATATTTACTCGAACCGATTCTGTGCAAATTCTATTAGATAGTTTCGTATGGCTACAGGAAAATACTGACTTTCAACTTCATGCTTACGTTATTTTAGAAAATCATTTACACTTCATATCAACAGCAACCCAACATAGCAAACGTATTCAACAGTTTAAAGGATATACTGCAAGGCGTATGGCTCGTTACCAAGCGCGGTAGGTTGGGTTGAGGAACGAAGCCCAACATCTATTGTTTAAGAATGTTGCAATTTTGTTGAGCTTCCTTCGTCAGCACAACCTACGCGGGCTATTGCCTTTAGTGAAAGTAACAGAAGGCACTAAACAAGATATCATCAATTTTGTGAATGCTGGTAATGGTGTCGTTATTCATGAAGAAAGTATTACTGTAGATGGTTGGATAGGCATGGGTTATATTGCGACTGATTCTACAACAGGTGCAGGAGCTTATCGGATTACTGGAGGGGATAATGGTGGTGCAATAATGACTGGTGTTTTGTTGAAAGCAAAACTTAAAAAGGCTTTGAAGATTGGGCTTGCTGGTATTATAGCTTTGCTTTTACCTAAAGACCCTTGCGAACCAGGTTCACTAGTGTTAAGTGTTATTGCAATAACAATTGTATTTGGAGCTATATTAGCACTTCTTAACTCAAATCCTGTATTGGCTGCAGCGGCTAAAGGTTTAAATGTTAGAAAAGCAATGTCTGAGGCATTAATAGCTACTTTCGTTATGACGTCAGCAACAAATGCTATGGCTGATGATGGTGAAGGTGATGATTGTGAAACAAAATGTGACCCAGAACCAGATACTCTGTGCTGGTCGTATGATCATGAAGGAGCTGCTCATCCAACACGACCTGATGGTCAAAAACGGACTCCTCATTACCATACCTGGAAACACAATCTAGCAAAAGCAAAAAAGAGATGTTTCTGGAATAAAAGATTAGATGCAGAATTTACATACTCTCCTGAATTTGATGAGAATGTAGAATTGATGATGAAACCATGTTATTACTATGAGTCTTGGTGGAATGTTCATGGCAGAAGAAACAGAGGTTCGTAATATTATGAGTGAATTTGTTTCGACTGGGCTGAATATTAAGAAACTATATTCAGGCTTCATCCCATCTGCTGGTTCAGCTGCTTGGGAACGTGATATTGCATTATTTGAATCAGTTAAAGCAGAGTTTGGGCTGTATCAAAATTTTATGCAATTGCTTGATTCTGAAAGTGAAAAAAATTTTAGGAAGTTAGGAGGCTTTATCCTTTCAGAAAGCAAGTCAGTACTTATATCTTTAGATATATTAAAGACAACCTTAGATGCTATAGAGTATTTAGACGAAGTATATTTACCAGCAGAGTGGAAATGGGAAATATTAGGCTTAGATGTATGTGAGGCTAATGGGCTTTATTCATTTTTGGAAATGACTAGTATTGATGGTAAGTTTAAATTGTTTAAGGAAGAACAATTGCTTGACGCACTTACAGCATGTGAAAAAGCAAACTTTGCAATTCCTGAACACTCACCCTTTGTTGTTGCTCGATTAAGGAGACTTATATCTATATAGCTCGTTACCAAGCACGGTAGGTTGGGTTGAGGAACAAAGCCCAACATTTATTGTTTAAGAAA
>JADGDW010000274.1 GCA_016744725.1 Candidatus Albibeggiatoa sp. nov. BB20
AAGGATAGGATTAAACAGGTGCTGGGAGCAGTCGTTCACGGAAATCAAAATTCATATGTAGAAGTAGTTGATAAATACAAAAAATTATAGGAGTGTAAAAATTATTGTATTAAAACAAAATATTACACTCCATATTAAATATAAACTATTCTGCTGGTTTTACTTTTTCTTCAGTAGCCGCTTTTTTCTTAGCAATCAACTTGCGTTCTTTCTCGATTAAATAGTCAACCACTTTGAACATTTCATTATAGCCTTTTGTTTTACTACTTAAAATCAGATATTTACCATTGACGACTAAAGAAGGTACACCACTAATGCCATAGCTTGCAGTTACAAAATTAGCAGTACGTACAGAGTTATCAACTGCAAATGATTTATAAGAATTATCAAATGCCTTATCATCAACGCCTTGTTCTACGAAAAACGCTTTAACTTGATCTTTAGTCGTAATACGACGACCTTTTGAATGAATTGCCTCGAATAATGCTTTATGAAGCTCTTCTTTGCCTAAATCTTTAGCAATATAAAATGCTTTAGCAAGTGGGGTATTTTTTTCGCTGAAAACCGCAGGCATTGGATTAAACACAACGTCTTTTTGGCCTTCAATGGTTTTCTTCCATTTTTCAGCAAAAGGATGAATTCGGAAACAATGTGGGCAGGTGTATAAAAAGATTTCAGTGACTTCTACAATATCATCACCATAAATCTTTTCTGGCATGATGATATCTTTGTACATCTCTTCATAAGGGCTTGGTTCAGGGGTGGTAGCCTGTTCAGCGTGTACAAAAGACACGGAAATCAACATGCCTAGTGCTATTACCCAAGTAAATAAGGTTTTCATAAATGCTCCTTGTGTAAAAACCTGCCAAACGACAGAGATTGATAATGTAAAGTACTTCAATAATAAGGACTGGCAGCCCTAACTAAAGTGTAAAAAGTAAAATTCTTTGAAACATCTTTAAAACAAAGGGCTGCCAACCTTATTTAAAGCGGCTTAGTGCAAACCAGAAACATATTCAGCAACGGCTGTCATTTCAGCTTCTGATAATTTCTTAGCAATATCAATCATAATTTGTTGGTTATTGGTTTCAGCATCACCAATACGCTCACCAGATTGATAGTCTTTCAACTGTTTAACTGTATAAGCTGCATTTTGACCACTGAGCAATGGATATTGTGCAGTTGGATTGCCTAAACCTTGAGGGCCATGACAGGAAATACAGGCTGGAATGCCTTTCGCTGCAACACCTGAAAGGTAAATGGCTTGACCTTGGCCAACCAAATCTTCACTTGCTCCGCCAACAGTAACAGCTTGGCTAGAGAAATAAGCGGATAAGTCAGCAATATCTTGATCACTTAATGCGGCCACTTGGCCTAACATAATGGCATTGTTACGCACTCCAGATTTGAATTGGTGCATTTGCCCATCAAGGTAGCTTGTGTGCTGACCGCCTAATTTTGGATATTCAGGCATTAGAGCCTTATTGCCATCTGTACCATGGCACGACGCACAGACCATCGATTTTGCTTTGCCTGCTTCTGCATCACCTACGATTTTGCCTTCATCTGCAGCATGGTCACTGCTGGCATAAACCATTGGCGTTAAGGTCATTAAAATAGCTAATGTCAATTTCTTCATCATGTCATCCACTAGTCATTGTTATTAAAGTGAAATTAGGGTTTAAAGCTTTATACCATCTCTTATCCCCATATTATTAAGGCATATAAGAATAAGGCAGCATCAAAGTATAGCATTACCCTGAAATGGTTTGCATCTTTTTAGAAATGCACATTAATTGAACAAAGATAACAATGAGTGGTCTTGAAATTGCTTATTTTCCATACTATATTAGTCAAGTAATAGCTTGGGGATTTTTTTAATAGCTCATAATTTTAACTTATGATTACTTGACAAGCAATCCAATTGTAATGATAATGATTCTCAAAATCAACTGTAAGAGGTATATATCATGGTTATTCTTGTTGGTGCAGACCGATTAGGTAATATTGAAAATTTACTGAAACAACGCGGTTTAGAGCAATATCGCCATATTTCAGGCCGTAACCCTAAGTTGCAAAAATTTGCACGTAGCAGTATGTCAGGTGTGGATTTGATGATTTTATTTACTGATTTTGTTGGTCACAATGTGATGCGTAACTTTAGAAAATTAGCGCGGGAAAACAAAGTGCCTTTTATCGCCTGTAAGCGTACTATGGGACACGTTGCGACTTGTTTGGATAAATGTGGCTATTCAGAACCGCAAAATTGTGAAAAATGTCAACAATGCGACATGAAAGGGAAATAACTGAATCATGCGCTTTCCACAATAGAATGCTCAAATTTGATAGCACGTTTGGGCGTTTTGATATTCTGAACTTAATTTTCAAAATAGTTAGCCTTAGCCAAAAATAATGAGATTTCCAATCACAGCAGTGAAGCTATAATTCGGATTTCCATGATTTAGATTTTATTATGATGGTTGGCCTAACACCGAGTTTCCCAATAGTTTCTTACACACTTATTTGGGCTGTTTGCTGTGGATTGAGCTATTTTTTGTACAATGCGCTGCAGCTTAAGCAAACTCACATTTTCCCCTTAATTTCATAATAAACTTCAAAACATTATCACTTAATAAAACTGATTTTAAATCTATAAATGTTTTATATTTTGTTAAAGCTATTTCAGAATATATCTATATTTTTGTATGGCTGAAGCCATCAATTTGAATCAATATAAATGCCCATGCCATTATTTTGTCACCGCAAAAAAGAGATCAAATTAGCATGATTA
>JADGDW010000275.1 GCA_016744725.1 Candidatus Albibeggiatoa sp. nov. BB20
TCCAACATATCCAAATCTTCCATTTTTCCATGACCATGTGCGATACGATGTAGCATACGCGATAACCAACCTGTACCTTCACGACAAGGCGTACATTGACCACAAGATTCTTCATGGTAGAAATGAGAAATACGCGCTAACACTTTGACCATACAAGTGGTTTCATCCATTACGATCACAGAACCTGCACCTAACATTGAACCCGCTTTAGCAATCGAATCGTAATCCATAGTTAAGCCCATCGCCACATCAGCGGTTAATACAGGCGTTGACGAACCACCCGGAATCACCGCTTTTAATTGATGACCATTACGCACACCACCTGCCATTTCAAGCAAATATTTAAATGGTGTACCCATCGGAACTTCAAAGTTTTGTGGATTATTGACATGACCTGACACGCAGAATAACTTAGTACCGCCATTGTTTGGCTTGCCTATTTCTAAGAACCAGCTTGCACCTTTATCTAAAATACTTGGTACAGATGCTAAAGTTTCTGTATTGTTAATCGTGGTTGGTTTGCCGTATAAGCCATAGCTTGCTGGGAATGGTGGTTTAAAACGCGGTTGACCTTTTTTACCTTCAATCGATTCTAAAAGAGCAGTTTCTTCACCACAGATATAAGCACCTGCGCCGTGATGAGTGTATAAATCGAAATCCACACCCGTATCAAGTAAGTTTTTACCTAACAAACCAGCAGTATACGCCTCTTCTAGCGCTTGTTCGAAACGGGCAATCGGCTCAGCAAATTCACCACGAATATAGTTATAACCTGCCGTTGCACCAATGGTATAGCCTGCGATAATCATCCCTTCAATTACTGCATGAGGATTGTAGCGTAAAATATCACGGTCTTTACAAGTTCCAGGTTCACCTTCGTCCGAATTACAGACAATGTACTTTTGCCCCGGTTTATCACGTTGACCTAGCATGAAGCTCCATTTCAAACCCGTGGAGAAGCCTGCACCACCACGTCCGCGTAAGCCCGAACTTTTAAGTTTTTCGATAATATCTTGTGGATCTGGTTGTTCCTTCAAGATTTCACGTAAGACTTTGTAACCTCCTGCTTGTTCATACACAGAAAGTGTCCAAGACTTATCCGTTTCAATATTGTGATAACATACTTTTTCTGTCATGGAGCGTTCCTATTTTTTTGTGCAACAGATAGCATCTATCTGCTATATCAAACCTTGTTGTTTAATTCTTTCAATCAATTTTTTACAAGCTTGTGCATGTCCAATTTCATAGCCTAGCTCAATTAATTTTAAAATATGAGTTTCTAAATTTAAATTGGGGAAAATTGCACTATCAGATGTTATTTTATAATTTTGTTGTTCTAATTGATAAATCACTAATTCATCACCATCAAAAAACCATAGCTCTGGCACACCAAGGCTGGCATAAATATCTAATTTCTTAGTTGAGTCTGTTGATATATCAATTTCAATAGCCAAGTCTGGTGGTATATCTTGCGCTAAATCAATTTTTTGTTTATGCCTAACTTGTGGTTCATTTTGAATATAGTAACAATTATCTGGTTCAATACCTTTTTGGAGCTTATCTTGTTTTAACGTAAAGTTGCCTAATGCCATACAACTTTTGTCAGTGGCACAGCATAATTCATAAATAAAAAACTGAATATCGGCATTGTATAAACCATGTGTAGATGAAGGACTCATAATTTCTAAAACACCATCACTATAGGATAATCTGTCTGCATAGCTTTCCCCCAAATCTTCTAAGAAATTTTCATAAGTTCGCCATGTCACTGGAGAAAGTTGAGTCACTTGCGAGCCTAATTTATTGATATGGACAGTTTGCATGGTTTTATGCCTTTTTGTGCTGCAATATCAGTTTTGGATATTAACAGCACATAGGAGAATTACTTTAATTCTGCTAACATTTGATCGACTTTTTCAGGAGTCAGTTTTTCATAATATTGATCTTCAACTTGAATCACAGGCGCATTCACACAAGCTCCTAAACATTCGACTTCTTTGAGTGAATATTTACCATCTTCAGTCAGTTCGCGGAAACCTTTCACGCCTAATTTTTGTTTCAAATGCTCAACAATTTCATCTGAGCCATTAAGCATACATGAGATATTAGTACAGACACAGATTTTATGCTTGCCCACAGGTTTGTGTTCGTACATAGAATAGAATGTGGCAACTTCATACACAGCAATCGGTTGCATGTCTAAATAAGCTGCGACTTCATCCATTAATTGCTCGGTAAGATGTCCGCCATTTTGTTTTTGCGCAATCATCAACGCACCCATTACAGCAGATTGCTTTTGGTTTTCAGGATATTTCTGTAACCAGCGATCAATTTGCGCGTAAGATTCGGGGGTTAATAATTGAGTTGCTTCTTTTTGTGTTGCTAACATGGTGAGTTCCGTAAGCGTTTAATAACTTTTACATTTAATATAAAGTAGTCGTCGGTGCAGGGTAATGTTTTGCAGTATTTAGCGATATGTCATTCTAATTATTTAGGCTGCAACTTGTTGATAAGAAAAGCCCATAATATCTGCTTGTTCCCGAGCATATTCAATTGTCATGCTAACGAGTTGTCCTTTTTCATCAAATTCTGCTAATACATTTTCATTTATATTTTGTGTATCAACAATCTGGTTATTATTGAAATTGATTAGTAATGTATCTGTATCTTGAAAATATTTAATATCCATATAAATTTTATAAGTAATGATTTTTACAAGAAAGAATATATAGCACATCACCTTCAATCATATAAATTAATCTATGCTCATCCGTAATAC
>JADGDW010000006.1:0-11641 GCA_016744725.1 Candidatus Albibeggiatoa sp. nov. BB20
GACAGCCTCTATGACAAACCATATTTTCATACCATTGATTTTATTTTTATTTCTTAACTCTTAAAATAAATTTTGCCCAAATGAATTAATATTCTTTCTTAAATCGACAAATAGCCCACTGATAATTGATTCCATGAATGCACCTACCAAATTCCAAATTCAACCTCGTTTAGGCGAAATGCTTATTGCGGAACAACTGGCTTCAGAACAAGATATTCAACGAGCCTTGGATTTCCAACAACGTTTTGGTGGACGTTTGGGAGCGGTATTGATTCGGATGGGAGCGATTTCTGAAGACAGTTTATTGCAAATCTTATCCAAACAACTTGATTTACCAATCATCCACAGCAATAGTATTCCATTTGATGCGAGCCATCTATTGCAACAAATTGAAAATACAGGGATTGAAAAAGATTGGTGGTTAGATCAAGAAGTGATTGTATGGGCAAATGAAGATGAAAGTTTGTATTGCATTGCTCGCAACCCATTAGACGAAACGCTGCATGAAGTCTTTGAACATATTTACGCAGGACAGGAAATAAACTGGTATTTAGTTCGTAATCAAGATTTAGATCGCATTTTGGATGTATTGGCCAAAGCCCAAGGTGATGGCGAGTTCGATAATGCGGATGACATCAATGTGTTACGTGAATTAGCTGAAGGTGCTCCCGTGGTTGAATTCGTGAATAATATGTTTTCACAGGCGATTGATCGCAGAGCTTCAGATGTACATGTTGAGCCAGAAGAACATACTTTTTTTGTACGTTATCGAGTTGATGGCGTGTTGCATGAACACATCAATTTACCCAAAGAACGATTTAACCCAATTGCCTCACGGATTAAATTAATTTCAGGTTTAGATATTGCGGAACGCCGATTGCCACAGGATGGGCGTTTGAATATTCGAGTCAGCGGCCAAGAATTAGATATTCGTGTCTCTTGTCTACCGGGTGTACATGGTGAATCTATCGTGATGCGATTGCTACCCAAGGAACGTGAAACCAGTCGCTTACAACAATTGGGTTTTGCATCTGACCATTTACAAATGTTTGATAATTGGATTAATGAACCGCATGGGATTATTTTGGTTACAGGACCTACAGGTTCGGGTAAATCAACCACTTTATATGCGGCATTGGATGCAGTAAATAACCGTTCACAAAAAATTATTACGGTTGAAGACCCTGTTGAATACCAGCTCAAAGGGATTACTCAGGTGCAAGCCCATAGTGATATTGGATTCACTTTTGCCAGTGCTTTGCGTTCAATTTTGCGCCAAGACCCTGATATTGTGATGATTGGTGAAATTCGTGACGTGGAAACCGCTGAAATTGCAATTCAAGCCTCACTCACAGGACATTTAGTCTTGTCCACATTACATACTAATGATTCGGTTAGTGCATTTACCCGTTTAGTTGATATGGGGGTTGAGCCATTTTTAGTCGCAACATCGGTTAAATCAGTGCAAGCCCAACGTTTAGTGCGCTGTTTATGTCCACATTGCGCGATTCCCGACGAACCATTAGCCGATATTCAAGCCCGCACCCAGCAATTATTACCAGAACCATTGAAGGCGCAAGCGGCAAATTGGAAAAAGCCTGTCGGTTGCCATGAGTGCCAAGGGTCTGGATATAGAGGTCGAGTCGGTATTTATGAATTGGTTGAGGTTTCATCTGAATTGCAAAGTTTGGTTTTACAACATGCACCTGCACCCGAATTACGTAAAATAGCGAATGCTCAAGGTTATAGAACCTTACGTGAAGATGGCTGGATTAAAGCCTATCAAGGTATTACCAGTGTCGATGAAGTGTTGCGAATTACCAGTGAGCATTAATACTTCACCTTACGTAAATAACAGAACTTTTCATTTTATGCAGGGTGTAATAGCATAGTGTTTTCCACCAAAATAGGTGATACGCTTGGGATGGTGGAATACGGTGAGTGATAGTTTATTCATAATAACTAACATCAAAGGCTCATCTATTCCAGTCTACTCTTTCACACTTTTTTCATTTTCGGAACATGAGTTAATACTTTAGATATTTTTCAGCAAATAACATAACTTTCAATACGATAATTTCTAAACCTAACTGAGCCAATAGAAAAATCAAAGATCAGAAAGCCAAACGAGGTTAAGCAAAAAATCCTTGGCCGTGTTTGTACCCAAATCAACGTATATCTAATGCTTGCCTTTACGCTCTCATCTCTTACGTTGTACATACCATAATCACATTTCATAGAAACTGATAATCCCTTTATTAATCTCCTTGTATTTTTCAACACAAAGTTTTCTATTTTCAATGTTGCCTTTACTACAAAAAAAGCCGCATTTCAAATAATATCAAATAAAAACAATGAAATAAAATAAGGCATACTATTTGCGCTACTGACTTAAGACATTATTCAATTTTTGTATGAGGGTCAGGTTATGACAGAAACAACGGCAAGCGGTTGTAGTGAATCATCTTGTGGCAGCTCGGATGACCAATTATCCCATTTACCTGAACATATCCGCGAAAAAGTACACAATCACCCGTGTTATTCAGAACAAGCACATCACCATTTTGCTCGGATGCACGTTGCGGTCGCGCCTGCGTGTAATATTCAGTGTAATTACTGTAATCGTAAATATGATTGTGCCAATGAGTCACGCCCCGGTGTTGTATCTGAATTATTAACCCCCGATCAAGCGATTAAAAAAACCTTGGTTGTGGCTTCTGAAATCCCTCAAATGACGGTATTGGGTATTGCAGGACCGGGCGACCCGCTTGCGAATCCAGAACGCACTTTTAAAACCTTTCGTGAATTATCCTCCACCGCGCCTGACATCAAATTATGTGTTTCAACTAATGGCTTGTCTTTGCCAGAGCACGTTGAAGAATTAAGCAAACACAATATCGATCACGTTACGATTACGATTAACTGTCTTGACCCTGAAATCGGTGCAAAAATTTATCCTTGGATTTTCTGGAATAACCGTCGTATCAAAGGTGTGAAAGCCGCGAAGATTTTGATTGAGCAACAGCAAAAAGGGCTGGAAATGCTCACTGCAAAAGGCATTTTAGTTAAAGTGAACTCGGTGATGATTCCCGGTGTGAATGACAAACATTTAGCTGAAGTGTCTAAGGTTGTAAAAGCGAAAGGCGCGTTTTTACACAATATTATGCCGTTGATTTCTGAGCCAGAACATGGCACGTATTACGGTTTGATGGAACAACGCGGCCCAACTCAAGCTGAATTGAAAGAGTTACAAGATTCGTGTGAAGGCGATATGAATATGATGCGCCATTGTCGTCAATGTCGTGCGGATGCAGTTGGCTTATTGGGTGAAGATCGTGGCTCAGAATTCACTTTAGATAAAATTGAAGCGATGGAAATTGATTATTCAGCCGCGATGGAAAAACGCAAAGTAGTACACGATGGCATCGAAGCAGAATTAGCTCGCCAACAAGCGGAAAAAGAACAAGGCGTACAGTTTGTATCATTGGATTCATTGCGTAAAACAGCTAAGCCTCAACCAAAATTACGTTCTGTATTGATGGCGGTAGCGACGCAAGGTGGCGGCATTATTAATCAGCATTTTGGCCATGCGAAAGAATTCTTAATTTATGAAGTAGCACAAGATAATGTGAAGCTAGTCGGTCATGCGAAAACTGAATTGTATTGCAGTGGTGGTGGCGATAGTTGCGGTGATGGCGAAACCGTATTGCAAAAACTGATTCGTTCTTTAGAAGGTTGTGAAGTGGTGCTCAGTGCGAAAATTGGCTATGAACCTTGGGATCAGTTAGAAGCAGCGGGCATCACTCCAAACAGTGAACATGCAATGGAATCAATTGAAGAAGCATTATTAATAGTTCATAAAGAAATGGCTGAAAGTGGTGCATTAAATGAGAAACCAGAAGCGGGTTTGAGAGCGACAGCTTAATTTAATATTTTTAGTTTTTTAGGATTGGCAGTCCTGTGATATGGCAAATTTGGAATAACTACAAAAATTTAGGACTGCCCGTCCTCGGAGAAGAATAATCATGGCATTACAAATTGTTCAAGCGTGTGTGAATTGCTGGGCGTGCCAACCTTTATGCCCCAGCGAAGCGATTTATGAAGCAAAACCTCATTTCTTAATCGATGAGAAAAAATGTACTGAATGTGACGGTGATTTTGCTGATGCACAATGTGCCAGTATTTGCCCGATAGAAGAGGCGATTGTAGATAGTGAAGGGGTGGCAATAAATCCTTATGGTTCATTGACCAATATCCCATTAGAGCAGCTTAGAAAATACGGCATTATCGACAAATTAGCCGCTTAAATTTGAATGTGTAAAAGGAATGTAAATGGATACCGCAGCATTAGTTATTGATGAAAATGATGAGTTATTAAAAAGTCCGTTAGCTTTAGAAATGGTTAAACAACTTCGGGCTTTAGATGCTTATGATGTGTATGCAGAGTTTAATGATGCACAAGTATTAGACCCTGTCATTAAGACTAAAGAGCGTCGTCGTGAAATTCCTGTGATTGGTGATCCTGATGAAGAAACGCTTTCTCAGGTTAAAGCTTACTACAATGCGTTGTCCAGTTTAATCGAGACTAAAACAGGTTTGATGGCTGTGCCCATGGTGAATTTAAGTCATGAAGGGTTTGGACGGGCGTTGATTATGGTTGGCAAGCTTGTGATTGTAGATAAAGTGTTGCGTGATGTGCATCGTTTTGGATTTAAAAGCTTAGCGGCTTTGGTTGAGGATTCAGTCAAAATCGTTGATAAAGCGGCTGAGTTAGCTGATAAATATCGTGAAGTGGCAGAATTATAAATGATAGCGAGGATTGGCGGTTGCCCAAACACTGCCAATCCTAAGTATTTTAAGCTGTTTACAATTTTTTGGAGAACTAAGATGACAGACGAAGAACTTAAAGTTCTAAAAAAAGACGTGGCTAAGAAGAAACGTATTGCGACAGAATGGGCTTCACAATTACATGATTTAGTGGAAGATAGCTTGCCCGCAGGATTTGAAAAAATACCCGAATTGGCTCAATCAACTTATGAAGCCTGTCAGGAATGGGAAAAATCTAATAACGCCTATCAAGCAGCGCAACAGTAAGGAATGTCAGCCATGAGCAATATTACGGGATTAACGCGTGGTGGCGTTGAATGGGAACCTACTTTTGTTACTGAATTAAATGCCGTCACCTGTATTGGCTGTGGACGCTGCTATAAAGTTTGTCCACGCGATGTATTCACTTTGGCTGAACGCTCTGAAGTTTTAGGCGATGAAGACCTTGATGATGATTATGATGACGACGATGATGATGACGATAACATGATGGTGATGACACTTGAAAATGCCATGGACTGTATTGGTTGTGGGGCATGTTCTCGGGTCTGTCCTAAGAAATGTCATACCCATAAAGCATTACCTGTAGCGGCTTAATCATGTCAGAATCTGATATTCAACAGCGTGTGGCAGCAACACAAGCATTTGGTCAAGCAACGTGTGAAGCCATGCGTAATGTATTGGTAAAAGAAGGTTTTGCCGATGGTCAGCAACGTATCGGTGATTTTAACCTCGCCACATTTGAAATCATCAAAGACCCTTACGACGGTAGTGAGAGTTTAAAAGGGATGTGGGATGGTCAGAATGGTGGTTATGGCAGTATTTTGTTATATCCAAATGGCATGATGTACGCCGAAGTTGACGTGATTCAAATTCATCCTAATAAACCCAAATGGTTTGTTGAAGCGGTGACGGCTTGGGGACGCGCTGAGAATATTAAAACTGAGCTTAAGTTATTACCCTCGCTAGGCTAATCTAATGCAGGAGTGCAAAACTCGTTTTGCAAAATCACACTTACAAAAGGCTAAACAATGGAATTCAGTAACGCCCGTGTCATTATTTATCATAAACAAAAAACCAGTGCTAAAACCTTATTTTTAAGCATTAATAAGAGCGTTTGTTTGTTCGATGGCTTGCCTGATTTATCTTCTTTGCTTGATTTAGATGCTGTCAGCGATGATAAAGTTGCATTACATCCTGCGGCAATTATCAGCGATGCAGAACAACGATTAGGTTTAGACAAGGGCAGTTTAGAGTTAGACAGTGAATTTCAAGCCGTAGTCGACGCACCCGATCAAAACTTGACCATCTTTTTGCTGCGCACCATGTACGTTGACCCTCCGTGTGATGAAGTCGCAGAACATGAGGGGCGTTTTATCGCCATTACTGATGCTCGCACTTATCCGCAAACCGAACTCGAATTATTAAGACGCGCTTATGAGGCGATTATGGAAGGCTAGCGTTTTCTGTGCTCTCGTTATTGCTGTGTTGTTACGAGAGCAAGCACGGGTGTATTTATGCGTTATTTCATGCAATAGGTGGAATGAGAAAATTCAAAGTCTATAGTTTTTTTAAAATATCGTCTAAGTCTTCTTTGCGGTTCATTTCAATTTGGATGGTTTTTCCGTCATCGGTTTTAAGTGTTATTTTGATGCGGGGTGGCACAACAAATTTCCAATAAACATCTGAAATAAATGAAATAGTAGCTTTTATATTTTCTGGTTTGGTTATTAATCTTAGTTTGTCAAATAAGCCGCCTTTTGCGCCACGCATCACGTCGTCAGGCTCGCATAATTCTGCACTTTCTACCATATCACTATCGCTTAATTCGCGTAATAGTGCCTGTAAATCTTGTTCAGATTCTGCAAAATCACCTACATCTAGCAATAATTCAGTTGACATAATATCACCTCTTGATAATGAGTTCTAAAATTATAACACATTGAATATATTGAAATCATAACTAATCGGTGGGGTTGGTTTTTCTCGTTATGATATACGAAAACTGCCCTTCAAAGTCTCTTGTATTTCTGAAATGCGCTTAGCTTAATCCTGTTTCTCAAAGTATTCACGAATGGCTTCGATGCCTTTTTCTGCTATTTCCATTGGCGGGGTTTCTAAGGGATTTCCTGATATGTAAAGTTGTCGTAAATTTTGCAATTGCCTAAGCCATACTGGCAGCTCTTTTAGCTGATTATTTTCTAATCTTAAATAACTCAAGTTTTGCAGTTGCCCCATCGACGCTGGCAGCTCTTTTAGCTGGTTTTCATATAAATATAACAAACTCAAGTTTTGCAGTTGCCCAAACCACGCTGGAAGCTCTTTTAGCTGGTTATTACTTAAATCTAAAGAACTCAAGTTTTGCAGTTGCCCAAACGACGCTGGCAGCTCTTTTAGCTGGTTTTTTCCTAATCCTAATACACTCAAGTTTTGCAGTTGCCCAAACGACGCTGGCAGCTCTTTTAGCTGGTTATGCTGTAATTCTAAATCACTCAAGTTTTGCAGTTGCCCAAACGACGCTGGCAGCTCTGTTAGCTGGTTTCTACTTAAACCTAAAGAACTCAAGTTTTGCAGTTGCCCAACCGAAGCTGGCAGTTCTTTTAGCTGGTTTCTACTTAAACCTAAAGAACTCAAGTTTTGCAGTTGCCCAACCGAAGCTGGCAGTTCTTTTAGCTGGTTTTCATATAATCTTAATTTACTCAAATTTTGCAGTTGCCCAAAGGCGGCGGGGAGTTTTTCAATTTTGTTGCCAACTATTGATAATTTTTGTAAATTTTTCATATTAATTAAAGCATTAGGAATAGTAGCAAGTTCTGATTCATCTAAATTCAAGCCAATCACATTGTTATTTTCATCCACTGCATAGCCGTTATCAGAACCAGTAATTTTATCTAAACTAATTTGCTGTAGTTTTTTACCAATTTCTTGCTCTAATTGCTGGATTTTCTCTAAATCAGTCATGCAAAGTTGTTTTTCTAATATTTGGACAATTTCATCATTTAAATCCAAGTGTTCTTGCAAATCCTGTAATTCAATACGATGATTTTCACTGATGGGATTTGATTCATTCAATGCAAAAGACAAGGCTTTTCGATATTTTTCAAGATTCTCTTTACGACGCTGGAGCGGCACTAAAATACTGCGTTCAATTTGCTGTGCATCCGTTTCACTAATACCCGATTGCACTCGGACTAGACTCAAGGTTTCTCGACAAATAAAGGTAATTTGCCCTTTACCCGTTTTAACACACTTTTCAACTGTTTCCCGATAACGCTTCAATGCCATTGTTGCAGGGGCTTTCACCAAATAAATCTTATAGCCCTCATCACTCGAATAAATCTTTGGATTCATGCCATTGGCTTCACTTTTTACCCGCTGTTTTGCATAACTATGCGCCTCATCAACAGAAATCCAACCATCCTCATCTTTATCCGCACTGCCTGTACGAATCCCCTCCAACAAATAATCCGTATAAACTGACAACTCGCCTTCTTCACGCTCATAAGACAACTCCACCGAACTCGAAGAAGTCAAAATGGCTCGCCCTTCACCACCAAACTCATTTTTTAAATCAAGCTGACGACCACCATCTTTCGCATTCAAACCCTCAGCAAATGCACCACTGTAACAACAATCCAAAATAATCACTTGATGCTTAGAAGGACAATCATTTAAAAAACCGTGAATCGCAATTGCACTGACAGCCGTCGCCTTCACCAAACCACCATCAGATTTAGCCGTATTATGCGCGGTTAAAAACAAATGTCCTGAACGGAAATCCTTAATCCCATGCCCAGAAAAATACAATACCACCACATCCTGCTTACTACGTCGTGTTGAAAAAATCTGCTCAATCGTCGTTTCAATCACAGTTTTATCAGGATTGGTCAACAACTCAACCTCATCAAAATCACCCATATCAACATCTTGCAACACCTCAGCCACCGCCTCAGCATCTTTAGTCGCACGCAACAAGGGCTTTAAACCACCGTCACCTGTGGCTTCAGGATATTCACTGACTCCAATAACAACCGCATATTTTGCCATAATGTGAAAATGAGCTGAAAAATGATAGAAAGGATTATAACTTGAATAAATGATAAATTAACACAAAAGATAAAGTATAATGTTCTCTGTACTTACGAAAAGTGTGTGTTGGCAGAATCGATGATTTCGCGCCCAATGATAAAAGACATTAAGATAATGCTGCACAAAACCCGCATACTTGGGAAATCCACATGAATCAATTTACGCCCTGCCAAGGCAAAACCGCTTGCCGTGACGATGGCACACGTTGTTTGACCTGTAACAGAAGTTTTGATGAAATCACCCGTTTGCGTGAAGCATTAGACCAATTGGCTAGTTTGGCACTAGAATACGATTATGCCAATAGCGAAGAATACAGTGCTTACATTGCGCGTAAAATAGAAAAAACGATTGCTTACCGACGACAGGAATCAAATAATGCTGCTTGAAAATTTCGAGTCTAGCTACGTGTTGGGCATGGAAGAGATGGATAACACCCATCGTGAATTTGTCACTTTGTTGAATCAACTGGATACCGCGTCCAAATCCGATTTTATCCCGCTATTTGCACAATTACTCGAACATACTCAAGCCCATTTTGATACCGAAACGGAATGGATGCAAACCTGTAATTTTCCTGCTATTCGTGAACATATCGGCGAACACAAACGGGTATTAGGCGAATTGCAACGTTTTAATAGTCGAGTAGCAAAAGGCAATATCACGATGGGTCGCGCCTATGTACAAAATCAATTACCCAGTTGGTTTGAATCACACGCCCAAACGATGGACAGCGCCTTGGCTGCCAACATGAAAGCACACAAAGGACAAGCATGAGCGATATGATACAACTCGTTAATTGCAGCAAATAATCCGTGATTGCTTCCACACAATGCAGAACATAAATTAATCACAAACTTCCAGGCCTTGGATATTAGGATGAAACGTAATAATTTCAGCTAAAGTGGCAATCCCAAACAAAATAATCAATCCACCAATCATACGCCGCACCCATAAACGTCGAGTAAATTGCATCAGCCATTGTGCCGTCGTGCCCATCACAAATAACATCGGCAATGTGCCCAATCCAAACCACAACATAATCCAACCGCCTTGCATGGTATTACCACCAGCCAAAGCCAATCCCAATGCAGTATAAACCAATCCACATGGCAGCCATCCCCAAACCAAACCTAAACCTAAAGCCTGTAATGGATTTTTGATAGGTAAAAAACGCTGGCCTAATGGTGAGATTTTACCCCACAATATTGCACCCCATTTTTCCAAATAACTTAACGCTTGCCACCATGCACCAATGTACAAACCCAAGGCAATCATAAATAAACCTGAAATCCATAAATGAACACTATGTTGATAAGGAAGCTGCGATGAAAGTGTGCCGATGAAACCAATAATTAAACCCATTGAGACATAGGTACTGATGCGGCCTAAATTATAACTGAGGAGATAAGGTAATAATTTGACTGGGGAATGACGAACTGGCTCAGCCAAGCCCATCGTCAATGCACCGACAATCCCGCCACACATACCAATGCAATGTACAGAACCAAGTAAACCCGTTAAAAAAGCTGAAATAAATAAAGGGATATCACCCAGCATCGCTCAACCCACAAAAATCTTGTGTTGCAGCCCACATTTCGGGTAATACATCTTTCAAACTGTGATCGCTATCATAAGGCTTTAACTCAACCCAATTGCGTTGTTGTGTGATGAAATTACGAGAAGCTTGAATCGGCACAACCGCATCATTTTCGCCATGTAAAATCAAAGTAGGTAATTGACGCTGTAAATCCTTATCTTGATACTGCATCGCATCTTTTATGAAATCATAACTAATCAGCTCTTCACGTTCCCACGCATAGTGCATCATGCTGATTTCACCTTCGGTTTGCCAACGTTCAAAATTATCCTTACCCCAAACATCAATGCAATTCGGGTAAAATTCTAATGCAGGTGCCATCAAGATCAACCGCTCAACTTGCGAATATTTTTGCGCTAACCACAACGAGACCAAACCACCTAAACTTGAACCAATCAAAGTCACAGGCTGCTGGGCTGGAAATAAGGCAGCAACTTGTTCTATTTGACGGGTTAATGTCATGTGATAAAAATCATCTTGATTTAAATCTGGAATTTGAAGAGAAATGCCGTGTCTAGCAAATTGTTCCTGGAAAAAAACCGCTTTGCTAGAGCGTGGGTCAGAAGCCCAACCATGTAAATAAATGTAACTCATAACACCACTTTTGCAATAAATTTTAATACATTGCCTGCATATTGTGCGGCACGTTCACCTTTTGCTGCTGATTCAATAGATTGATTCAACTCAGAAATGGCCGCATTAACCTCTTCTTGTTTTAAACTACGAGGATTCATATTTTGCATCGTCATACTACGGTTTAACGAGTGCATTAAGGTTTCCATGCTTGAACCATGTGAATGCTTTAAAATATCGAGCTGCTTTTGTAAATACATCAACTGACGCGCTTGCATTGTGACCATTTTAAGTAATTCTTGAGTCACTTCCCAATCAGGATCAAAGTCTGGTGCAGGCCCATTTAATGCTTCAGTATATTGTACAATTTTATCATTATCCATCGCGGCGACTCCTTGAGGATTTAATATAGACTTCTCAGTTTTTTAGCGTTGATAAACTTGGAGAGTATTAAGATATTTTTTATATTATTTTGTTTCGCAGTGCTTCTTTATATGCTGTTGATAAAATAAATGAAGCTTGTTGGTGAGAGGGCCCGGCTTTCCTGATGCTATT
>JADGDW010000006.1:11651-56731 GCA_016744725.1 Candidatus Albibeggiatoa sp. nov. BB20
GCTCATTATATAAGCAACTAACTTATTTGGAAGTCTGTTTAAAAATAAAAAAGGCTGACAATTATTCAACTGACAGCCCAATCTAAATATATTTGAGATATAGTCAATTTCGTTTTGGGTGTTAGGACTGGCAGTCCTATAAAACTTTAAATATCAATTGCTTTTAAAACTAAGGACTGCCAGTCCTGTATCATCTTAGAATAAAACGACTATACAAGCTTAAAATTACATATTGTTTTTATTTAAGCGTTGCATTTTACTATATAACGTAGTGCGGTTAATTCCTAAAATTCGAGCGGCTTGACTTAAATTGCCTTGGCTTTTATTTAACGCAGCATCAATATAACGTCGTTCCCATTGCAACAATACGTCATCCAGTGAAAAACCACCTTTACTCAATTTTTTACTAATCGCCTCATCACTATCCAATTCCAGCTCTTGTTTATCCATAAACTCATTTTCAAGCTCTGGCTCTAATTGCATACGAGTGATTTTTTGATTTGGATATTTTGCACCTAGACGAATCACAATATTACGCAGTTCTCGTACATTGCCCGGAAATGAATATGTGCCCCAAATTTTATGTGCCGCTTCATCTAATTGGAATAATGTCCCCATTTCGCCGTAAAACTTCTGAAAGTGGGTTAATAGCAAAAATTTATCTTCATCACGATCACAAACTGAAGGGACTTTCACGGTTAAAACGCTTAAGCGATGATACAAATCCGCTCTAAAATGGCCTTTTCGCACTTCATCACGTAAATCTCTATTGGTTGAGGCAATAATCCGTGCTGACGATTGACGCACACGGGTTTCACCTAAACGATAATATTCGCCATTTTCTAAGACACGTAATAATTTAGATTGCAAAGGCAAAGGCATCTCACCAATTTCATCTAAAATCAAACTGCCTTGAGATGCTTCTTCAAAGAAACCTGCTCTGGCAGTACCCGCACCTGTAAACGCCCCTTTGGCATGACCAAATAATTGGGCTTCAAGTAATTCAGTTGTAAACGCCGCACAGTTCAAAGTTAAACAAGGTTCACTCAATCGCTTACTTTGAATGTGTAAACACTGGGCAACTAGCTCTTTACCAGTCCCGGATTCCCCTTCAATTAATACTGAAAAAGGTGAATCGGCAAATTGTTTAATTTGCGCCCGCAAAGTATCCATCGCTGCACTTTGCCCCACTAAACCACATTCTTTTTGTTTAGCTTGGGGCTGTTTATGCCGCTCGGCTTCGTGGATCATTAATTGGTGACTCAAACGCGCTTTTAGCAATTCCATATCACAAGGCTTCGGAATAAAGTCAACTGCACCTAACGTCAGTGCGTGACGTACATTGTCCTCACTGTCTTGCCCTGATAACATCAGAATCTTCATGGCTGGATTAAATGTCAGGAGTTCTGACACTAAAGCAAACCCTTCATCTGGTGTATGCGGTGTCGGTGGTAATCCTAAATCCACTAACGCCACATTAGGCAGCACAGGCATTGAATATAATAGATGCTTTGCTTCTTCTCTCGTAGAGACTGCATGAACCTTAAATCTATCCCTTAATACAAAAGCAAATGATTCTGTAATAATCGGATCGTCGTCGATTAACAATAAGCTTGGTAATTCCTCGGTCATAAGCAATCCCTTCTAAGCAAAAGCATAATTGAGTCTCATAGCGCAAATAGTGTTCCAGTTTGAGTATTTTATTGTGTCAGTCCGATATTTCGAGCAATATTCAGCGTTAAGTTCGCTTTATTTAAGGTATAAAAGTGTATACCTGGTGCACCACCTTGAATCAAGCGTTCACACAATCGTCCGAGAAATTCTGCCCCAAATTTTTGTAAACTGTCACTATCATCTTTAAAAGCGTCTAGTTTCCAACGCAACCAACGTGGGATGTCCGCACCACAGGTATCGGAAAAGCGGCTTAACTGCTCAAAATTGCTGATGGGCATAATCCCTGGTACAACAGGAATATCAATGCCACGTTTTTGACATTCATCCATAAAATAGAAATAGGAATCAGCATTATAGAAATATTGCGTAATTGCTGCGTTCGCACCCGCTTCTACTTTTTGTTGAAAATATTTAAATTCTGTTTCAGCCGTTTTTGATTGTGGGTGAAATTCTGGGTAAGCTGCCACTTCTAGGTGAAAATAGTCACCCGTTTCTTCTCGAATAAAGCTAACCAATTCATTTGCATAAGAGAATTCACCAATACTGCCTAACCAACCTGACGGTTTATCGCCACGTAAAGCCACAATCCGGGAAATACCGTTATCTTTATAACTTTGCAAAAGTGCTCGAATATTGTCTTTAGCACTGGCAATGCAAGATAAATGGGGAGCGGCTTGTGAGCCAGATTGCTGAATATGTACAACCGTTTCAAGGGTTTTTTCTTGAGTTGAGCCGCCTGCCCCAAATGTGACAGAGAAATATTCTGGGTTAAGTGCTTGGTTTAATTTATCGTGAACTCGTTTAAGTTTTTCCATACCTTGTTCAGTACGAGGTGGAAAGAATTCGCAGCTAACAGGTGTTGTTGTCATGGCATCCATCCGTTGATCTTTTATTTAATTTCCTGAAAATATTGTACCATGAGGATTGTTACCAGTCGCATTTTATCAATCAGAATCTTAATAAGATGGCTTTGGTTATTTGGATTGACCCTGTGATTATTGGAAGATAGGGTTTTATCGAGAACCATCATTATTTTCGCATCGATTATTTAGAGTATTTAAGCTTTTAAGAATTGATGAGCTTAAGATGCAAAATTTAAAATAATATAGGGGCGTGACTGCATATTTTATCTGCTCAAATATCCTGATTCAATCTTCCTCATATTTCAATGTTTTTAAGCACTGTTTTGGGACTAAAACACGTTTCTATCACAAGTTATTTACCCAATATGCAGCAATAAAGGAAAATATTGTTATCTTAAGTTAATCCGTGTAGGCTATCGGTCTACACCTCGTGCCGTTCTGATATGGGCATACTTCTTGCGAAATAAGCACCAGAAGTCAAAATGCTGTTAGTAAAACAAACAGTGCGAACAGGAGTCAAAACGCTTTGGTGCGTTGCATGTTAAACCATCTATTTTTGATATTCAGCCAACTGGTCGGCAAAAACACAAATACCACTACTCGAAATGGTTATTTTTTGCGCAAATCTCTCGTTAAACTATTTAACTTAGAATTTGGAGAAGAACGTTTAGTTTTTCTTAATTTTTTGCAATCTGTGTTTGTGGGAATGCCTAAGTTGTTCACCCTTATGGTAGCGAACTCATTATTTTTAGAAAAGTTCTCTGCCGAAAACTTGTCCTATGTCTATCTAGCCTCTTCATTACTCCTGCCATTAACAGGTTTGCTGCATTTATATTTTGAAAAGCGCATCTCTTATATCAAGTTGCAAAGCGGTACGCTGTTCGCTATGTCAATGGTTTCACTATTATTTTTAATAATGCTATGGATGACCCAAGCAACTTGGCTGATTATCGCGTTGTATATTTGGCTAGCGGTAGAAATTGCCATGACCGACATTGTGTTGTGGGGCACAGCCAATCGATTATTTACAGTACGTCAAAGCAAACGCTTATTCGGATTAATTGGTACGGGCGGAATTATTACAGTTATTGTTGGTGGTTTGCTTACGCCTTATCTCGTGGCTTTGATCGGCACGCGCGGTTTATTGTTTTTCTCATTTGCAGGCTTCATTTTAGCGTTTTTCAATCTGCGTTATATGAATGTGGTATACCATAAAAAACTGGTGCAAAATTCAGGTAAGCAAGACAATAATAATGACAGCTCACAATCATTTATCTCATCATTTACCTCATTATTTAAAAACCGCTATTTAGTCCTGATCTTCTTGTTTTTCACACTGTATTCACAAGTGATCTATTATTTTCTGGATAATATTTTTTATTTTCAGATTAATAGCTATTTCCCTGATGCTGATGAATTATCCAGTTTTATTGGTCAATTCTGGGCAGTATATGGCATTGGTAGCTTATTATTTCGTACCTTTGCTGCGGGACGTTGGATGAGTAAAGTGGGTTTACACGGTGGGATGCTGACAGCCCCATTAATCGTAGGCTTTAGCATGTTAGGCGTTATTGTCGTAAGCGTATTTGATCTATCTCCTCAAGCGGTTTTAATCTTCTGGCTGATTGCCATTACCAAACTATTTGACCGAATTTTAACGGGCTCTGTCACCACGCCTGCTTATCATACTTTATACCAGCCTTTTTCTTTAGAAAGTCGTACCCGTGTTCAAACCTTGACTGAATCAATTGTAGGCCCTTTAGGTGGGATTCTAACCAGTCTATCATTATTATTTCTCACCAAAGTCATGGGACTCAATATTGAACAGCTTACAGGCGTATTACTTGCCATCGTGGCCTTATTTGTATCTGTCAGTATTTTGACAATCCGTGAATATCGTAAAGCGTTAACCACTGCATTGAGTCGGCGCGGCTTAATCGGCACTGATTTATCCCTGGATGACAATTTCAGCGTCCAGATTTTAGAAAATGGATTGCAAAGCCATCGCCCCAAAGAAATTCTATATTGTTTAAAACTGTTAGAAGAAGTCAAACATCATCATTTAAAACGCCATTTATTCCGTTTGATTCATCATGAAAATGAAGAAGTACGTGAAGGTGCTTACAGCGTGCTAGAGCGTTCGGGTTATGAAGAGGGTTTCTTGTCATTAAAACGCCGTTTGGCAATTGAAGATAGTCCCTATTTACGAGCCGCTTTATTGCGTTCATTGGCTGCAACCAGTGAAGCTGAAGCATTTGATATTATTGAGCCTTATTTGGAATCGCAGGAAAGTGTAGTCCGTCAAGGCGCGATGGTGGCATTGATTCGTTATTGTGGGATTGAAGGCGCGGTGCGAGCAGGTAGCGTATTAATGGAATTGCGCGAATCGAAAAACTCTCAAGAGCGTGAATTTGCTGCCACAGTGTTAGGTCAAGTAGGTATTTCTAGTTTTTATCGAAGCTTATTACTATTATTACGTGATGAAGATATTGAGGTGCGAAAGGCTGCATTATTGGCTGCGGGTCAGTTAGATAATCGAAAATTATGGCCATTGGTGATTGAAAGTCTGATACAACTCCCAACCCGTGAAGTGGCTGCCAAAGCATTGATTCATGCGCGTGAGTCGGCTTTCCCCGCATTAGAAGAAGCATACGAAGGTAACAGCAAAAATATTAAATTACTGCGTGAAATTATTCACATTTATGGACGGATTAAAAGTAAAAAGTCGATTACCTTATTGCTGCAAAAATTGAATGAGCCTGACCGTAATTTGCGTTATGAAATTCTCTGGTCGCTGTATTTATGCGGTTATCAAGCGAATTCTACTGACTTGCACGTTATAGAAAATCTACTCACAGATGAAGTGTTCTATGGCGTAAGAGTGATTAATATGCTGCAAGACTTTGTCGGTGATATTCAAAGCACCTTATTATTTACCGCATTAAATTATGAATTAGTCAAAACCCAAGCTCGTATTTTCTTGCTATTAGCCTCGATTTACCCTGCTGAATTGATTATGAAAGTATGGAGTAATTTTCGTGAATCCTCGGTTGAAAAACGGGATTTAGCCTTAGAATTACTTGATAACTCGGTGAACAAAGCCCACAAAGCAATTGTGTTGCCCGTATTAGAAGTGAGTTTAGTCCAAAATTTACCTGTGGGAAAATATGAAGATGTCGGCTCTATTGTGCAATGGATTATTGAAATCTTATCTACAGATATAGGCTTAGGTAGCAATGCGTGGATTAAGACCTGCGCGATTGATGCTGCGATGCAATTGTCTTCTTTTGAGGTCATGCAAGAGTATTTGACTCCGTTGCTACACGATAACGATAATTTGGTGCGTGAAACAGCTTGGACCGTATTTTTAAAACAAGAGCAAGAAGATCATCAAGCTTTAGATGCTGTATTGGAAAAAGTCAAAATATTAAAATCGGTCAGTATTTTTTCACAAATTCCTGATGAGATTTTAGCTGAAGCCACTAATTTTGTAGATGGAATAGAGATTCAAGAAAATGAGAATGTATTCCAAAAAGGTGAACTCGGCACAACGATGTATGTGATTGCAGATGGTTTATTTCGTGTACATGATAAAGCGGATACTTTAGCAGTGTTAGGCAAAGGCCATATTTTTGGTGAACTCTCTGCACTTGACCCTGAGCATCGCACCGCATCCGTTACCGCAATTGAGAAGAGTTATTTATTCAAACTATCGCAAGAAGAATTAAATATTTTAATTGAGAGTCATATTGAAGTGGCAAAAGGGATTATTCAAATTCTTTGTCAGCGTTTGAAAACCTCGATTAATCGTACTCATAAAGAAGATAAAACTGCGGATAAAAAGCCAGAAAAAATACCTGTTCAACTTGAAGAAGAAAATACAATTGATCCTGATGCTTTATATCAGTACAACGAAGTTCGCGACGAATTAACGTTGATTGAAAAAGTCATTATTTTGAAAACAGTAAGTATTTTTGCTGATACACCCGATAATATTTTGTCAGATATTGGACATTTAACCAAAGAAGTCTATTTAGCCAAGGATGAGACTTTATTTAATAAAGGTGAAGTGGGTACTTCCATGTATGTGGTGGTCAGCGGCAAAGTCAAAGTGCATGATGGCGAACAAATGATTGCTGAATTAGGCGAGCGGGCTTTGTTAGGGGAAATGGCGGTATTATCGTCTGAGCCGCGTACAGCCTCAGTTACTGCCAGAGAGGAAACCTTATTATTATCTTTATCCCAATCATCACTATTTGAGCTTATGTGGGATCAGCATAAAGTGGTGCGTGGCATTATTCGGGTATTGATTCAACGTTTACGTAGTTTTAGCTGACTGATTCATTATAAGCCGCCATATCGGTTGACAAAATGTACAGTCAATTATTTTATTTGAATTTTAAATTCACAAGCCAAGTGTTTAAATTGATTTATAAAAGATTGTGCACTGCTGAATTTTTGCTGAATTTCTTCAACCGTCAAATTAAGTAAAAAAGTGACATAATTATCGTGAACCAGTTTATTTCTCAATCTGCCCAATTCTAAAAAATCTTCTATTGCTATTTTAAATTGCTCATTATCTTTAACCTGTTGTTTCATGAAAATTTTGAAATCATCACCAAATAATCCAAATAATCCAAAGAAGCTATTTGCATTTTTATCATCCCATCGGAATAATGTATGATATTGACGGGTTAAGGCTTTTTTTGAAATGAATGAATAGGTTAAAGGGCAAGTTTGAGTATTGAGTGTATCAAGTAATATCTTAGTTAATTTTGATTCAAAGTAGCTGGCACAAGCCAATAAAACGATTTTAGCAAATTGATTTTTATAATCATTGGCGAAACTTATTTCACCCTTATCTATCAATAAAGCGTAATTCTCAGTGTAATCTGAAAAAAGTTTCTCTATTGCTGATAACGCGTCATCTTGCACACTATAACCCTCTTAATAAATCATGTGCTCGATTTAAACGTCCTAACATATTATTTTTTAAAGTCGGTTTATCTTGAATAAATCGTTTAAATTGCTCATCATTTTTCAAATTTTCAATAAATTGTGCTGTAATAGTGATTGTTTCAAGAGAGTTATTATCAAAAGCATCTTTAGTTGAGGCATAAAAAATGGATTCAAAAAGCATAATACTAAAGCGGTTAGAAGTTAAGATAATTTCAGCTTGTGTAAGCCCTTTGCAACTTTGTAAAAAATGTGTCCATAATGCTTGGTAATATTCAATTTTATCTTTATCTTGGTTAAATGATTTGGCATGATTAGAAAATTTATTCAAAAAGCCTTGTATTCTTGATTTATATTCATGTAAATACGCGATTAACGCGAATACTCTTAAAATTGCTTCCACATCATTTAAGTGAATATTAGGTTCATCTTTACCCCAAATAATGCGCCATTGAGGGTTTTTATTCATTTCTAATAAAATACTCAAAAAATCTGAATGGTATAAACTCATTCGTACTTCTTGCATTCCTAAATTCATACCACCACTGTTTAAACGATTAAATATTTCAAACATAGCTTCATTTTCTTCATTATTTACAACAGGTTTAACAATCATATTGCGAATAGTGGCAAGCTTTAAGCTGGTTTGATATTCATCATCTAAAGTGTCATAGCTTTTCCCAGCAAACCGATTTGAATGATCTTCAATAATACCATCAAGCTTAAGTTTGAAATTTTGGAATAAATCATTATCCTGCATCACTTCTTCAGAAATATAGCCTTCTTTATCAAATATTTCACCAACTTGTACACGCTTCTCCATTTTAGGAAAACGCCCTTTTACAAAATAGTAAAGAGTCATCAAACGTTGTTGACCATCGATAACCAAAAATTCATTACGGCTACTTTCATATAAAAATATTTGAGGAATCGGGAGACCAATTAAGAGGGATTCAATTAGTTTAGAGGCTCGTTTTAAGTCCCAAACATAATGGCGTTGAAAGGAAGGAATTTTAAAAACTTTGGACTCAATAAAGCTAACAATGGTTAATATATTGAAATCATTAGGGGTAGTGGTGAGTTGATATTCATTAAGAGGATAGCCTTCTTCTTCATCTTCTTCAGTAGTTGATACTAATTCTGGACTACCTGTCATTATTTTACTCCAATAAGTTAAGGTAGGAGAGACTTTAACAATCTTTCCTACCTAAAAACTAATTAGTTCATGTCTTTGTCGACAAGCTGATTGGCTTTAATCCATGGCATCATACCACGCAATTTAGTACCAACTTCTTCAATTGGATGCTCTTCAGAAATACGGCGTTTTGATTTCAACGTTGCTGCATTGGCTTGGTTTTCTGCGATAAATTCACGCGCAAACTCACCATTCTGAATTTCTTTAAGAATCTTAGCCATTTCAGCTTTAGTTTCTTGAGTAATGATACGAGGGCCGCGTGTTAAATCACCATATTCCGCAGTATTAGAAATTGAATAACGCATGTTAGCGATACCGCCTTCATACATCAAATCAACGATTAATTTCAATTCGTGCAAACATTCAAAGTAAGCCATTTCAGGTGCATAACCTGCTTCGGTTAATGTTTCAAAGCCCGCTTGAACCAATGCAGTTGCGCCACCACATAATACCGCTTGCTCACCGAATAAATCTGTTTCAGTTTCTTCACGGAAAGAAGTCTCGATGACACCTGCACGGCCGCCACCATTTGCACTTGCATAAGATAATGCGATCTCTTGTGCTTTACCAGACGCATCTTGATGAACTGCAATTAAGCTAGGAACACCACCACCTTGAGTGTAAGTAGAACGTACTAAATGACCTGGGCCTTTTGGTGCAATCATAATCACGTCTAAATCTTCATTAGGTTCAATTTGACCGAAATGAATGTTAAAACCATGAGCAAATGCTAGCGCAGCACCCTTTTTGACATTTGGTGCAATTTCGTCACGGTAAATGCGTGCTTGATGTTCATCTGGTGCTAATATCATGATGACATCAGATTCTTTCACTGCTTGCGCTATTGGTAAATGTTTTAAGCCTGCTTTTTCTACTTTTTGTGCAGAAGCTGAGTTAGGACGTAAACCAACAACAACCTCAACCCCAGAGTCTTTTAAATTGTTTGCATGAGCATGGCCTTGAGAACCATATCCAATAATCGCGACTTTTTTGCCTTGAATTAATGAGAGGTCAGCGTCTTTGTCGTAATATACGTTCATGTACGTTCCTTTGTTTATTGTGCATCTCAGGTAAACAGTTAACTTTAACAGAAATAGAGGTTATATATCAATGATTCCGTATCATTTTTTAACATGATTCTGTTACTCATTTGTAAAACGCGCAGCACAACACCATACCGTAATTTGTTTCACCCCTACTGACTTCAGGACCTTACTGATTTCATCAACCGTTGTACCCGTGGTCAGCACATCATCAATTAACAATACATGTTCCCATTCAGTCGGCCATTGCTTGATTGCAAAGGCATCAGCCAAATTAGTTAAACGTGCTTTGCCATTTAAACCTACTTGAGGCACGGTATAACGAATCCGTTGGCAATGAGAATAATTCAACGGCAACTTAAGTTTATTGCGCACCATTTTCGCCAACTCTACGGATTGATTGTAACCACGCTGACGTAGCCGTTTAATATGTAAAGGAACAGGAATAATCACATCGGGTATTTGTTCAAAATCAAGGTGTTGCGCCATTAATGAGCCCAGATAATGTAACACAACTAAGTTATTGTAGAATTTTGCACTTTGAATCAGACGGTTAACAGGATAAACATAATCGAAAACAGCATAAGCATGATGAACATGTTTAAAGGCTCTGGCTGATTGTATTGAGATATCCAAATAGGGCAGCTCTTTTGAACACGCTGCACATACTGGTTTAGGTGCTAAATTACCACATAAAAAACAGCTTTGGGGAAAGAGAGTATTGAGTATTTGAGAAACGGAAGAAGGCAGGTTTGCTTGCATAATTGAGGATGATTTAACACACAGGAACACTGGATATTGTCGTAATACAGGAACAGCGTGGCAAAGGATGTAGTGATAGGTAGGAGCACAGACTGTACTGCACTCCCAATAGAAATAAACAACTCAAATTACGGCTGGAATAGTCCAAAAATTAAATGGGTGAATACATCATCACGCACGGTATTCCACCACGTCACTTAAGTAAATCATTATTCTATTTAGCTTGTTCTTCAGCATACATTTGTATCATTGCTTCATAGCCACCACGTAAAACGGCAGCATCTTCTTCACTGACAGACTTTGATTTTAAATTAACATACGCTTCTAATGCAGGAATTCCTTCTTCTTCGGTTTTTGCTTCTAATACAGCTTTAGCCGCAGCTTGTAATGCCGCATCTTCTGCCTCTGCATCTTTTTCAATATGCCCCATTAAAAAGGACATTTTTTGCATAGGCTCTAATGCTTCTTCAACTGCTTGTTCTACATCCACTTTTGCAGCTTCTTCAGCAGCAGCCTGTGCTGCATCCGACTCATCTGCATAAGATGTTAAAGGAAAACTTAACACCGCACTTAATACAATTGCTAATGGAAACTTAGACATAAACTTGCTCCTATTTGGACTCGCGAGATCATTTATAATTATCAATGAACAGCGCACAATTATCAATCTTAAGTGTACTGTTCAGGACGGCCAAACCTCGATTATCACATCATAAAGCAATTAATATTCCTATTTAGAAGTTATCGTAATAACCTGGAATACTTTGCTCAAGTAGAATATCAGCTTTTTGACCTACACCACCTAAGCCTTTTAAGTGGAATTGCACAAAAATACCATTGACAAAATCACTACGTTCGACATCGGTTAAATAGCGGCGTGCTACGACACGTAATGCCCAACAACAAGAGTCATATTCAACCCCAACAAATGTTTCAAGCTCGGTATTGTACAAAATTGATTGATTCCAACGCCCTAAAATCCGCCAATTTTGGCTTAAAGGCCAATGGAATGAAACATCAGTTTGTTCGAGTTGTCCATCACGTAAACGATAAGCCAAATTTAAAATATGTTTTTTGTTCTTATTATGATAACGGGCACGAACGACTGAATATTCATTGTTATTCTCATTAGGATTCCAGCGTATAGTAGTTGAGAGTTTCCATGAATCAGAAACTTGGCTAGCAACTTCACCGACAATACTTGATGATGAAGTGGTATCTTCCACAAAGCCATCGCTAGGCAATACAACACGACGGTCTTTAAAATAATAAGTTTGGCCTAAACTGGCACGTAAACGTTCTTTACCATTTTGTTTTTCTAATAAACGAGTGGTAACCCCAAAAGTGACTTGATTCGTGTCTTGAACTCGATCGGGTCCACTATAGCTGTGTTCACGGAACATCTGACCATAAGTTAAATCATAGCGCACCGTATCAAAAATAGGAATGTTATCTTGCTCTTCATAAGGGGCATAACGGTACAATAAGCGGGGTTCTAAAGTATGGAGTAAATCCGTTTTAAATAAAGAAGTATCGCGGTCAAAAATCAGTCCTGAATCTAGGCTTGCATTCCAAGTCACACGATTAATTTGACTATCAACAGGATTTGAGCCTTCTTCATCTAAATCATAGCGGGTATAACGCGCTGCTAGGCGTGGCACGATAAAGCTACCGGGTTTGCGGAAAGGATAGCTTAGAGCAGTATATACATCTAAGCGGTTACCTACTGGATTCGGAGCGATGTCAGTATCACGTTCAAAGCGGTTAAAATCAAAATGGCCTTCGATATTGAGTTGCTTGTTACGCTCAGGTAAACTGGTTTTAAGCAATAATTGGGGTGCGCGATAATAAGGACGCGCTGCAGAATCATCGGTTAAAGTTTGATACGCTTGAATTCGACCTAATCCAGTCCATCCATTACCAAAATAGTATAAGTCAGCACGGCGTTCCACATGGGTAATACTGCTTAATTGTAAATCATAACCTAAGTCTTCAAAATAACGATCATCAGATAAATAATTGTAATTAATATCTGTATACCAGCGGCTATCCTTAATGAGTTTGCCACTATGGGCAAATGAGACCGAAGCACGTTTATCATCAAAATGCTTGTCGTGGCTCATATAGCTGGCATTCAGCTTGCCACCTGAGTTAGCAAGTAAATAGCGAAATTCACCATCCAACAAAATACCACGCTTTGACATCGTCCGCATTCCAACAGTCGCATCATAGCTTGGGTGAAGATTGAGATAATACGGAATCACATATTCATAACCAACACTATCAGATGTGCCAAAGCTCGGTGTTAAAAACCCTGTTTTACGGGCATCATTGAGCGGATATGAAATATATGGTGTGTATAAAATGGGGATGTTTAAGAAGTCAATGCGCACATGTTTTGAGATACCAATACTTTTTTCTTTATCTAAAACGGTCTTTTTTGCACTCAGCTTCCAGTATTCATTTTCTTTGTCGCAAGTGGTATAAGTTGTATTGAGTAATTCAATTTTGCTACGGCTCTTTTGTGAAGCTTGCTCTGCTTCGCCATGTGCATTGCCAGTATTTTCGTCAAATTTTTGCAATAACCAATAATTTGCATGAGTCACTTCGCTTTGATGGTTTGGTAATAGTTTTAAGCGATCACCTTGCACCACAAAATTATCATCCCAATAGGTAAATCCTGTCAGTGCATCTACGCTGTTATCTTTATTATTATAAATAACCACTTCGCTGCTTAAAGTTTGGTCATCACGCTTAAATAATACATTACCCGCAAAAGTGGACAGCTCACCTTCTTGTTGTTGCACAAAGGCGGTGTCTGAAAATAGGCGAATTTGATTTTGTTTTAAAATAGGAAGTTTAAGCTCTAACTCAGGCAATTCAGGTATTCGAGGCGTAACCTCTTCAATGGGTACGCAATATTGTCCTTCAGCCATAGCAAGCGGGGAAAGAAGTAACACACTAATATAAATAATATTTTTTAGCGTTTTGATGCAGCTCATTAGGGTTGTTGTATTTTTGACAAATGATTGTGCATGTTAAACGTTTTTAATAGATAAGAAAAGCGAGATTAAGGGATTTTCAATACTGAACGGCTGGCATACCAAACGCCCAGTAGTACAGTATATCAATGCTCATCTCTGAAAAAGCCAGTTATTTAGAATATGAACATGTCATCGAAGCCAAACCTGACTGTCTATAGCTTCTTGCTAACACAGTCGGCAGTTCAAGTGGCAGTTTCATCCTGATCCAGCTCATTATTCAAACTGTTTAAGAAACCAACGCTTTCCATATTTTCTCAATTCGTGCTTATGGAAATCGGTTGCGGGATTTTTAGTTCTTGAGCAAATGTCGCCACATTCAACTCCTCCAATGTCCAACGGAAATCTAACAGAGTTGGAAGTAGATAATTTGACAAAACAACCTTTAAGGTTAGTAATGTTATTACCTGCCAATACTACAATGTGGTATGGAAAAAAGAAATCCCACTTATGATCTGGAACAAATTCAGATTGCCTTTTAGTCAGTTGATGACTTAAGAATTACACGTACTGCAAGACGTTATATTACAGAGTTAAATATTGATTTAGAAGATGTTATTTTTATTATTCAATCCATAAAACGGCAATATTTTTATAAATCTATGACAACTTATGCAGATCATAAAATTTGGCAAGATGTTTATCATTACCAATATAACGACATAGTATTTTATATCAAATTTATGGCTGATGATGATGGGCATATTATTGTTTTATTTAAGGAAAAGTAATAATGAAAAAATGTCCTTTTTGCAAAATAGGTTATTTAGAACGTAAAACAATGATTGAAACTTATCATTATCGAGAACAAAAGCTTGAAATTGAACAATCAGGAGAGTTTTGTAATTCTTGTGAAGAAGGCATTTTAGATGCGAATGACTTAAAATCAACTGATAAAGCCATTCGTACATTTCGTGCTAAAGTTGATGGTCTATTCACACCAGATGAAATTCGCCAAATTAGAAAAAAACTAGGTTTAACACAAAAACAGGCTGCCCATTTATGTGGAGGTGGTGTCAATGCCTTTAGTCGCTATGAACGTGGAGACGTAACACCTGTTAGAGCTGTGAATAACTTGTTTAAATTACTTAATAATCCCCCTGAATTCTTAAAAGAACTAACCAATTCAAAAATTTAAGCAGTCAACGCTTTCCACATTTTTTCCACTCGTTGAATCGAAATAGGGTTAGGGTAGAATTTTAATCTATTAATTTGAAATATAAAGAAAAAATTTATTAGGTAAGGTTTTACTAGGCAGGGTTGCTTACAACTTTAGTTGTATTTACATGCAGTGGTATTTGTCTTATGATATTTTCCATGAACGATATGCAGTATCTTTAACTTATTCTTACTATTTTTATAGGTAAAATATGATTAAACATACGCGATTGTTCTGGGTGATAACCATTTGGCTTAGTTAACAGCAAATTATTAGTAATTTTATGGGTTTGATTGAGCTGATTGTGGCAGCGGAAAATATTCAAGCGGCTTGGGCATGGTTGGTGAGTCGGCGTAACGATAGTCATCACAATAGTGATTATTGGCATTTACGTCATCATCGCCAAGTGTTAGAGCCACAGGTGATTGCTGCGATTCTCAATGGGACTTATCAGTTTAGTCCCTGTAAACAGTATGAAAGTGCTTTAGTTTGGTGTGCGCAAGATGCTTTGGTCTTGAGAGCGATAGCTCAGGTGTTAAGCCCTTATCTCAACCCGCAGTTGAGTCAGCATTGCTTCCATTTGGCAGGCAATGGCGGGGCTAAGGGTTGTGTGAATGCGGTGAGTGAGACGGTGGAGGATTATCGTTTTGTTTGTCGCAGTGATGTCAATTCGTATTATGCGACGATTGACCACGGCATTTTAATGAAGCAGTTACGGGGATTGATTCCTTGTGAAACGGTGCTGGCGTTATTAGGTCGTATGTTGGATCGGTTGGATGATGTTCAGGGTGTTTTGCATTCTGTTGAGATTGGCATTACTAAAGGTAATCCGTTGTCGCCGTTGTTGGGGGCTGTGTATTTGCAGGCATTGGATGAGGAACTGGGTCAGTCGTTCGGCACATGGTTTTATGGGCGTTTCATGGATGATTGGGTGATTCTGTGTCGCACACGGCAGCAGTTACGGACGGCGGTGCGGATTATGAACAGGGTGTTAGACCGCGCTAGGATGACGAAACACCCTTACAAAACTTTTATCGGACGCATTAAGGAGTCTGGGCTTTGATTTTTTGGGGTATCGAATCGGCAGTCGTTTGCGGCAGGGATTGGATATCGCTTGGAAAACCTGGGCTAACCATCAAGGCAAACTGCACCAGCTTTATGAGCAAGGTGTTTCGGCAACGGACATTGGGCAGTATGTTGAACGGTGGCAGCGTTGGGTGAGAAGTGGCGTAGATGTGGTTGATGGTTGGTATGAGGGATAGGTTGGTGAAACTAGATTAGAAGAAGTTCGTAACAATTTCTACCAGAAATTACCAGTTCGACAACTGATACTAAATTTATGGCTATGATTGGTTAGTATGCTTTCAACGCCTTCGTGATCTTGCGTCGCGTTAACATGCTGTAGCTCCCTTACAAATTTACCGCGCATTAATAAATTTGTAACTCATTTTTTGGTGAATCTCTTTGGCTAACGCTTGCGACATGTATTGGAAATCTCTTGGACGACAACCGCTAACAGTAGTGGCTTACTCGAGCATAATTATAATCAAGCAGGTTCGGAAACGGATACATATAAAGGAAACTACATGACCGAAATTTACTTGGATGACTATATTAACGCATTTGAAAATGCTGATCTTTCTACTATCTTAATTGGAAAAGACGAAAATGAAACGGTTATTACCCATAATGATGATTCTTTGGGATCGTCAAGTATGGTTAACGCCCTTAAAAAAGCAGTTACCAAACAATATCAACGACATCGTTTCTTCTACAACGATTTGTGGAAAGGGACATCCACGCTACCTAAAGACAACAAACATCTAATACAGAAAGAGTGTTCCTATACCGAAAATCTGAAGAAAAAAAATATTCCTCAAGGATTTTCATCTAATAGCTTAATGATTCTAAAATCGCTACCTCTCGATAAACCTATGAGAGAATTTAGGGAGAGTACTGTATTTACTTCAGTTATTGCTGGCATTAACGTTGGAGCTGGTTTCATTTTAGGAGTTGAAGGCGGCATGGGCGTTGCTCTCGATACTACCTTTCACGAGTACCCTAAAGCCTATGCTTACGGGATGGTTAAAGTGGGAATTACTGTAACCGTTAATGCGAACCTACAAGTTGGCGTTCTAACAAGAACTCCTTCAGAACTGGACGGCTTAAGCATTACCGCTGCTGTTATTAAAATCCACTACGTAGGCGGGGCTGGGATTATTTGGTTCTTTACTAAGTACCCTAAACTTGAGTACATAGGCTTCGCTGTCTGTATTGGCATTGGGGTTGGGGGAGACTTTTCAATTAACGCTGGAAAATTTATAACTTTAAACAAAACTTAGTAATCATTTTCTCGCTACCAAACTCAGTTTGGTAGGGGATGTTTGAGAAGCTCTGCTTCGAGCTGTTATCTTAATTGAATAATGCCGTGGTGCTTTCCACAAACCATTTATCGTTGATAAAATTATTTGTTTATCACTCATTTTTAATAAACCAACACTTTCCACATTTTCTCCACTCGTTGAATAGAAATCGGTTTAGGGGTTTTTGCTCGCTACCAAACTCAGTTTGGTAGTGTATGTTTAAGAAGCTCTGCTTCGGGTTATTGTCATCTTACAGTTTCTTAATTCCTCAATCCTTCACTCATTAAATAATATTTTTCTAAACACTTACTTTAACGTAACCAACACTTTCCACAATTTCTCCACCCGCTGAATCGAAATAGGTTTTGGGGATTTCAACTCTTGGGCAAAAGTTGCTACATTAAGTTCTTCCAATGTCCAGCGAAAATCCAATAATGCTTGGCTGTTGATAAATATTATTTGTACCCTTTAATTAACGTTGCTTAAGCTGTTTCTCAAGTTGATGTAACTCGGTTTCATCCATTTTATCAGCAATTTCTGCATCTTGTTGTTTACGATGAGCATCGAAACGTTCATATTCTGTTAATGCAAATTGTTCCATTTGTTGCTTACTCACACTACCTTGACCTTGTAATAAAGCAAAACCATTTGATTCAATTAACTGTTCAGCCTGTTGCCGCCAAAAATTCATTGTGGTATCAATACGATTTTTAGCACGTAATTCGGCTGTTTCCAAGAAAATGACCACTAAACGGTTTAAAGTATCAATTTCATCAGCGTTAAGATAATTTTTAGCAATATAAATATCTTGTTTGCGCACCACAGAACCTTTCCAAGTTGTTAAACCCATATTGTTTTGTTCAGCACTCGCACGGGTCATGATAATTTCAGCAGCCGTTTGTTGAGTTACTGCAAATAACAGTTTATTTTGTATCTCTGCAAAGAACATTTGTGTTGCTTTATCTGAGTTATCATAGTCACTACTCAAAGCAAATAAATCTCGAATTTTTTGATAAAAACGCTTTTCTGAAGCTCTAATATCACGGATACGCGCCAGCATTTCATCAAAATAATCTGGGCGACCATCAGGGTTTTTCAGGCGTTCATCATCCATAACAAAGCCTTTAATTAGATAAGACTGTAAATGACGATTTGCCCACTGACGAAATTGTGTGCCACGAATACTGCGCACTCGAAAACCAATTGCCAAAATCATAGGTAAAGCATAGTGCTGTACAGGATATTGCTTACCATCTGTTGCAGTAGTCAAGTAATTTTTGACAACTGAATTTTCCTCTAACTCTTTGTCTTGTAATATATTAATAATATGGGAACTAATATTTTGCTTAGAGGTGGCAAAAAGTTCAGCGAGTTGATTTTGAGTAAGCCACACATCACCATCACGCACATAAAGCACGATATTCACTTTGTTATCTTGAGTTTGATAAATAATAATATCTTGTTGACTCATAGCTTATGCCTTAGGTTTAAAAATTATCATTTCAAGAAACCAACGCTTTCCACATTTTTTCCACGCGCTGAATCGAAATGGGTTGCGGGGTTTTCAGTTCTTGGGCAAAAATTGCCACATTCAACTCCTCTAACGTCCAACGGAAATCCAATAATGCTTGACTCGGATTTTGGGTTTTTTCTAGCATTTTTCGATAATTTTCCCAAAATGGACGTATTTGTGTGGCTTTTACATCATCTTTTGCAGGCATTTGCTCCAATTTCTGTAAGCGCAATCCCAACGCTTTCACATAACGCGGACAGTGTTTCATATTGGCGAGCGGGGTTTTTTGCACAAATCCTGAATACACCAAACTATGTAAATGCTGGCGAATTTCAGTGACATTGCGACTGCTGCGTTTTGTATTATTCAAAGCCAAAATCACATCATGATAAGCCGACAAAGTTTGCTCCAAATAACGCGCATAATCATTGGCAGTGGTCATCAATTGCTTATTGCCTTCACTTAAACGTTTGTCAAAATCCGCTTGAGTACGTGGCAAGGGTTCATGTAAAAACACAGCATCCACCGCCGCAATTAACACATCCTGTTTCAACTGGTCGCTATTGCCTAAACTCATGTAACGTAAACACATTTGATGACTAATTGGCATTTGTTTCACCAAACGTTTTGCCGCAATATTGAGCAAAAATAAACGCCGTAAACCCGTATAAAAATGCTGTTGTGCCAAATCGGGATTATCCAATACCGTTAAATCAACATGCGTTTCTTGGTCAATAAAAGTAGGAAAACCTTGCACCGCCACTTCATTCACCACCAAATTCACACTATCAGGTAAATCACCAAAATCCCAACGTTTTAAGTTTTTACGCTCTAAACCACTGGTATCTGCAATTTTTTGCTGTGACTGCTGACTGGCATAATTACCCCATTGCTTTTGTAACGCAGCTAAATCTCGGCTTGTTGCTAAAATTTCATTATCAACGCCGATTAAACGAAAATTCATAAACAAATAATCTGGCAATCGAATAATATCAAACGCATCATTCGGCAATGGCGAGCCTTTACGCCTATGTAAAAAATGTAACAATGTATTATATAAACCATCTTTAAAACTATTGCTAGATTCTTGATAGTATTTATCTTTTAGTTCACAAAATGCGGCTTTTGCTACATCAGGTACAGGTACAAATGATTTACGTAGTGGTTTTGGTAAACTTTTCAATAAAGCGGTGATTTTTTCTTCAACCAATCCCAGCACCAACCACTCAAAAGATTCAGCTCTAAGCTGATTTAACAAGGGCAAAGGCACATTAACTGTGACCCCATCACGTTCATGCCCTGTTTCAAAATGATACGAAAATGCTAACTCTATCTCATTGATAAACATAAAATCTGGAAAGCTTTGCTCAGTGACAATATCTGCCATTGGAGTCATCAAGATTTGTTCGGTTAAAAACAATAATTGAGGATTATCCATTTCGGCCTGTTTACGCCATTTCTCAAACCCATGACCACTATAAATATATTCTGGTATTCGTTCAGCGTAAAATTGATAAACAGTCTCGTCATCCACCAAAATATCTTGACGGCGGGCTTTGTGCTCCATGCGCTCAATATCATTGAAAAGCTGTTGATTATGTTTAAAAAACGGGGCTTTAGAATAGAAATCACCCGCAACCAAGGCTTGACGTAAAAATAATTCATGTGACACTTCAGGATCGATTGCCCCAAAATTGATTTTTCGTTTCGGAACGATGGTTAAACCATATAAGGTGACTTTTTCAAAAGCAGCCACTTGTGAGGCTTTCTTCTCCCAATGCGGTTCAAAATAGAATTTTTGACATAAATGTCCTGCTAATTTCTCAACCCATTCTGGCTGAATTTTCGCCACACAGCGTGCAAATAACTTTGAAGTTTCAACCAGTTCTGCACTCATAATCCATTTGGATGGCTTTTTAAATAAACCTGAACCGGGAAATACAAAAAGTCGAGTATTACGCGCACCTTGATAGTGTTCTTCTTTAGATTTATACGCAATATTGCCTAGCAGTCCTGATAATAATGCACGATGTACAGCATCATAAATTGCCGTAAATTCAGCTTTCTCCAATTCAAAAATAGCTTTAGGTTCATTAGGATGCCAGCCCCATTGTTTGACTAAATTAGCTAATTGGTGATGCACATCAAACCATTCTCGCATACGCAAATAAGATAAAAAATGTTCATGACACAACTTACGCAATTTATTTTGAGACAGGTGTTTTGCATTATTTTGATGAAAATCCCATAATTTGATAAAACTCAAGAAATCTGAATGTTCATCTTTAAATTGACGTTGGGCATTATCCGCCGCATCTTGGGCATCCATTGGGCGTTCACGCGGGTCTTGAATACTCAAAGCACTGGCAATCACTAACACTTCATGTAAGCAGCCTTCTTGTTTTGCAGCGAGAATCATTCTTGCAATTCTGGGGTCAATCGGCATTTTTGCTAATTGTCGACCTGTTTCTGTTATTTTTCGCTCATTATCCACCGCACCTAATTCAATCAATAAGTTGTAACCATCATTAACCATCTTCTGATTCGGCGGTTCAACAAAGGGAAAGTCTTCAATATTGCCTAAACGTAAAGCCAACATTTGCAAAGTCACAGAAGCCAATGAGGTGCGTAAAATTTCGGGTTCAGTAAATTCAGGACGCTGGTTAAAATCTTCCTCAGAATAAAGGCGAACACACAGCCCTTCAGCAATCCGACCGCAACGCCCTTTACGTTGGTTAGCACTGGATTGTGCAATCTTTTCAATCGGTAAGCGTTGTACTTTGCTGCGTACTGAATAACGACTGATACGGGCTAGGCCTGTGTCGATCACGGCTTTGATTCGGGGCACAGTTAATGAAGTTTCTGCCACGTTGGTGGTTAAAATGATGCGGCGTTGTGAACTGGGATTAAAAACCTTATTTTGCTCTGAATTGGATAAACGGGCATAAAGAGCTAGAACCTCAGTATTTTGTAATTTATGTTTGCGTAAACTTTCAGTTGTTTCTCGTATGTCTCTTTCACCACTGAGAAAAATCAAAATATCTGCATTGTGGTTATAACGTGAAATTTCATCAACGGCATCAATAATGGCTTGTTGCATATCACGGTCTTGCTCGTCTTCGTCTTGGGTGTTCAGTGGACGATAACGCAGTTCAACGGGATAGGTTCGCCCCGAGACTTCTAAAATTGGGGCATCATTGAAATGTTGGGAAAATCGTTCGGTATCAATGGTGGCTGAAGTGATAATTACTTTTAAATCAGGACGCTTTGGCAGGATGTTTTTTAAATAACCGAGTAAAAAATCAATATTAAGGCTGCGCTCATGGGCTTCATCGATAATCAGGGTGTCGTATTGTTCTAAAAACTTGTCATTTTGGGTCTCTGCCAGCAAAATCCCATCTGTCATGAATTTTATATAACTTTGTTCGCTGATACGGTCAGTAAAGCGTACTTTGTAGCCCACAGCGTGACCAAGCGGGGTTTTTAATTCACTGGCAACACGGTCGGCAATGGTTCGTGCTGCAATCCGTCGCGGTTGGGTACAGCCAATCAGTCCACTGACACCTCTTTGTAATTCAATGCAAATTTTTGGAATCTGGGTGGTTTTACCCGAACCTGTTTCACCTGCGATAATCACCACTTGGTTGTCACGGATGAGCTGGGCAATTTCGTCTCGATGTTCAGAAATCGGTAAATCATCAGTGAATTCAGGTTGTGGTAGATTTTGTAAGCGTTGCTGACGTTTTTTAAGCGAGGTTTCAATATCCACCGCCAATTTTTCAAACCGTTGAATATCCAGCTTTTTCTGTAATTGACGCACACGATTGTTAAATTGAAATTGGTCAACACGCATGGTGTCTTTGATGATTGTTTTTAAAGTATTGAGTTGATTTTGGGGCATGTTTTAATTTTCATTTCCAATGCAGAACGTAAAATTACATAATTACAAATAACTAAATACTATAGTTTTTTTTGCAACTTTATATATTCTGCAAAGAGTTCTTTTTCTCTTTCTTGAATCCAAGGAGGGTGAGGGAATTCTAATTTCTCAAACTCCAAAGTTTTAAGAGCCCATGGTTCTTGTTTTTCATAAAGCTTATCCATTGAGTATAAATCATGTAAAACAGGAGCAAACTCAATTTGCTGTACAGTGTAAGTATCTAAAACTTTATAAAAATAAGTGTTTGTAATCTTTTTAAATTCCTCTAAATCATTTAAGGAACTTTCTTCTAACACATGGATAGTGCCAAGCTCTTGCATGTATTTAATAATTCTAGGGGATTTTGTAGCATCCTCCCACCAAATTGATGGCATTGCAAGTAGAGCATTGTTGTGTTGGTTAGATGGATGTAAAGGTAAGTAATGGATTGTCAAATCTACCCATTCATAAAATTCAGTTTGTAGCCATATATGATAGTCATCACCCCAAAAGCCTTCCCATCCAAATTGCTTACTATTTTCAAAAACTTTAGGTACGCAAACAGCTCCTTGAATAATTGTTGATTCTATTTGAATTTTTTCTAACACCATCTGAATTACTAGACTAGATTGGAAGCATTTCATGGAACGGTCATTACCATAATGATCTTTCAAAGCTTGGTCTACTACCATGAATACCAGTTTTTTTAAAAAATGGGAGGTTTTACCTTCTCTCTTTGATTTATTTATTTGTTTTTTCAAGAAAGATTCTTTAATCATAATTACTCCAGCAAATTGAATAAACACAAGAGCTTTCACTCAAGGTATATTCTATGACACAATCCTCAAAATCAAAATAGGTAAGTCAATATTGGAAGCACCGCAATTTTTTAGATGGTTTTTGGGAAAAATGAAATATTTCAAATGGAAAGTGTCTAAGAATTTGTGGCTTTATAGTAGTTAATTTATACGGATTTTTTGATAAGATTGCCCAGATGCGTTTTTGGATGCTCTTAAAATTTATTCCTAATATCAAAATCTAGAAGGGAGTGCCGCATTTATTCTACGTGAAGTAAAACAAGCTTTGCACTCCTGAAAACCTAGGCATTACTTACGTGTTTAAATTTAAGCAAATTGCTCTGGGGCTTGACGATGCCAATCAGTGCATTGTTGATACTGATGTGCAACATTTAATAATTTCGCTTCATCAAAATAGTTACCGATTAACTGCATCCCAATAGGCAATTTATTTGCAAAGCCTGCGGGTAATGACATTGCTGGCAAACCTGCTAAATTTACTGCAATCGTATAAATATCAGATAAATACATAGTCACTGGGTCGTTGGCTTTTTCCCCAATTTTAAATGCAGGGGTTGGTGTGGTTGGACCTAAAATCACATCAACTTTCTTGAATGCGGCTTTAAAATCATCACTGATTAAATGACGAATTTGTTGTGCCTTCAAATAATAAGCATCGTAATAACCCGCTGATAATGCGTAAGCACCCACCATAATCCGACGTTTTACTTCTGCGCCAAAACCTTCACCACGAGAACGTTTATACATATCAACCAAATCAACAGGATTTTCACAGCGATAACCAAAACGGACACCATCAAAGCGAGATAAGTTTGAAGAACATTCTGCGGGTGCAATAATGTAATAAACAGGCACAGCTAGTTTATTATTCGGTAATTCAATCTCTTCAAAGGTTGCACCCATTTTCTCTAATTCTTTAATCGCCACTTGTAATGCTGTGTTGACTTCAGGGTCTAAGCCTTCACCGAAATAATCTGTAGGTAAACCAATTTTCAAGCCCCGAATATCATTATTTAAACTGGCACTAAAATCAGTGACAGGACGATCAATCGACGTGGAATCGCGCTCATCAAATCCAGACATAGCCTCTAATAATAACGCTACATCTTCAGCACTGTGTCCCATAGGCCCACCTTGATCTAAGCTAGATGCGAAGGCGATCATGCCATAACGTGAGACTAAGCCATAAGTTGGTTTTAAACCTGTGATACCACATAATGCAGCAGGTTGACGAATTGAACCACCTGTATCTGTGCCTGTCGCAATTGGAGTTAAACGCGCAGCGACAGCAGCGGCTGAGCCACCAGAAGAACCACCAGGAACGGCTTCTATATTCCAAGGGTTTTTAACCGTGCCGTAAAAACTGGTTTCGTTAGATGAACCCATTGCAAACTCATCCATATTGGTTTTACCCAACATGACCATGCCTGCTTTTTGTATGTTTTCGACTACGCCAGCATTATAAGGTGCAATAAAATTATCCAACATTTTAGAGGCACACGACGTTCTTACACCTTGGGTGCAAAAAATATCTTTATGTGCCATTGGAATACCTGTTAATTTCCCCGCGTTGCCTTGTTTTATCAGTTCATCTGCGGCTTTTGCTTGTTCTAATGCGAGTTCAGGTGTCACCGTAATAAAACTATTGAGCTGGCCATCATGCTGCTGAATACGGTCTAAAAAGTATTGGGTTAATGCTTGGCTTGTAATTTCGCCAGATTGAAGGGCTTGGGATAATTCAGATAAGGTTTTATTGTGCATAGCTTTTTATCAGTTTTGAGTTCTAAAATATTTGCTGCTGTCGTGACGTTTTGGCTTAAAGACTGTGAGTCTGGAATGTAAATAATAATGCCCATTGTAGCAGAAAACGAAGTATTTCTATGCGATTGTTTTACATATCGAAACTAAGTTAGCTTAAAAATATGGCACTATTGCTACTAAAACGAAATATGACCCATTCTATTGGGTGTTAACTTCAACCCTGTTTTTTGAGCTTATGCAGCATTGCCTAATAACAAACTAAAATTTAAAACTGTTGAGTTTGTAACATCACTAAAGTGCAGCCTTTAACCACTTCAATTCCTTGTTTTTCAGCTTCTTTTTTTAATTGTTCATTTTCTGTACCAGGATTCATAATAATACGTTTTGGCTGTAATGCTAAGATTTCATCTAATATTTTATTAGAACGCTCTTCACCCACATACAAAGCCAAAGTATGAATAGGCTGTTGTATTGATTCGAGATTTTTATAGCAAGTTTGCTCATGAATTTTATCGGTATTGGGATGAATAGGTAAAACCTCATGATGATACTCTAAAAGCATTTTAACGGCTTTGTTAGAATAACGCTCTGCTTTAGGTGATGCGCCAAGCACCGCAACTTTATAAGACACTATTCTTTCTCCCACTGGTATAGTTAAATTGATTATCTAATTCAAGTGACATTTGCTGGAAAATACGAGGCGATTCTGTTCTATAGTCAATTCCGTCTTGAGTGTGAGGACTGGCAGTCCTGAAATGTTTTAAATATCAAATAGTTTTAAAACATAGGACTGCCAGTCCTGTATCATCTTAAAATAAAATGACTATAGCAGTTTTTATTATTCTTCTAATTGCAAACGGATTGTTTACGTAACTTGGATCATCTCATTTGAGCATGATATATCAGAATGAAGTGGTAAATATAACAAATTATTTTGCATAACTTAAGCCAGATCACAAACACTAAAAGCTCATCTCAATAAATAAGCAATAAATGAAAGTGTGGCAGTTAAGATGACAATGCGTAAGTAAAAGTATAGATGTGAAAGGACAAGTTTAAAGATTGAATGTGGTTTTTTTAATATTTTTAAGTATAAATACGTGGCATTTTGCCAATCCATGAGTAAGAATGATTGTTTTTCACTCCTAACAGGACTGACAATTTTTAAGCCTTATAGCTTATTTTTTACCAAGTAATAAAAACTCAAGCAAAGCTTTCTGAGAATGCAAACGATTGCCCGCTTGTCCCCAAACCACACTTTGTTCACCATCAATCACACTGGCTGAGACTTCTTCTTCTCGATGTGCAGGTAAACAGTGCATAAATAATGCGTCTGATTTTGCCAATGACATCAGCATTGTATTGACTTGATACGGTTCAAAAGCACGAGCGCGTTTATTTTGCTCTTCTTCTTGCCCCATACTTGCCCAAACATCAGTTGTGACTAAATCAGCCTCAGCCGCTGCTTGTGCAGGATCATGACAAACTTCAACATGTTCTTTTCCTGCTGTCACTACTAATGCTTCATTTGGACAGTAATTAGGCGGGCAAGCCACATGCAATTTAAAGCCAAACAATTTTGCAGCGGTAATATAAGAATGACACATATTATTGCCATCACCAATCCAAGCCACTTTTTTGCCTTGAATAGAACCACGATGCTCTACATAGGTTTGGACATCAGCCAAAATCTGACATGGATGATACATATCAGATAAAGCATTAATCACAGGTACAGATGAATTTTCTGCAAACGTTTCAATCATTTCCTGTGAAAAGGTGCGAATCATCACACAATCAACCATTTGAGATAACACTTTGGCAGTATCTTCAACAGGTTCACCGCGTCCAAGCTGCGTATCGCGTGGAGATAGGAAAATTGCACCACCACCAAATTGCAACATGGCTGATTCAAATGAAACGCGAGTTCGGGTTGAGGATTTTTCGAAAATCATTCCTAAAACACGATTTTTCAACGGCTCATAAATTTCACCTTTTTGGTGAATCGCCTTTAGTTGAATTGCGCGTTCAATAACGTAATTTAATTCCTCAGACGAAAAATCGGATATGGTCAAAAAATGACGAGGAGTGGCCATGTTCATCTCCTTCAGTGCATGGCAAGAAAACTTTTAATCAAGCCACTGACTGTTAGAATTATTTTATCTGCTTGACTATCAGTCAAAATGAATGGGGGTAGCAAACGAATCGTATTTCCAGCGGTCACATTAATCAGCAGGTGTTGTGCTAACGCTTGTTGTACTAATTCTGCACAAGCTTGGTCAAGCTCAATACCAATCATAAGCCCTTTAACTCGAATGGATTGAACACCTTGTACGTCAGACAACTGAGTTGCAAAACCTGTTTCAAAATGAGCACTTAATTCATTGACACGTTGTAATAAATTATCTTGCTCAATGCTCTCAAGTACGGCGAGTGCTGTTCGACAGGCTAATGGATTACCACCAAAGGTTGTACCATGTGTACCAGGGGAAAATAGCTCAGCCGCGATACCACGTGCTAAACATACCCCAATAGGTACGCCATTACCTAAGCCTTTAGCAAGACTAACTATATCTGGCAAAATTTGATTGTGTTGATACGCAACCCATTGTCCCGTCCGCCCAATGCCTGTTTGAATCTCATCTAGCATTAATAACCATTGTTGTTGGTCACAAAGTGTGCGTAATTGATTCAAATAATCATGCGCAGGGATATTAACCCCACCTTCACCTTGTACAGGCTCAACCATCACGGCCACAATATTTTGCTGGGTTTGTGCTAATTGCATAATGGCTGCAACATCGTTATAAGGAACGTGAATAAAATCTGGGACTAAGGGTTCAAAACCTTGCTTTATTTTCGGATTACCCGTAGCACTTAAGGTTGCCAAAGTACGCCCATGAAACGATTGATTGGTGACTACTATCGCTGGATTCGGAATATTTTTGCGACGCGCGTACAAACGTGCCAACTTAATCATGGCTTCATTCGCTTCTGCACCAGAGTTACAGAAAAAGCTATTTTCCATACCTGTTAAAGAAGTTAATTTATCAGCTAATCGTCGTTGGTGTTCAATACCATAAATGTTTGATGTATGAACTAACGTTTGTGCCTGTTCGCAAATAGCGGCGGTGACTTTGGGATGTGCGTGACCTAAATTGCACACAGCAATGCCCGATAGTGCGTCTAAATAAGCCCGCCCTTCGGTATCCCATAATAATGCACCTTCGCCTTTGGTAAACGTCACTGGCAAACGTGCGTAATTTGACATTAAAGTTGCCATGATGTACCCCCAAAATGAAAAAGCAGCCCCGAAGGACTGCCTTAAACTAAATTTCGATTTTATCGCTTACGCTTTGAAAATGCAAGACTCCAATTTTGGCGATAAGCAATTAACTAAATATAAGACATTATAAAATAGTTAATTTAATGATGTATAAATAAAAACTTGCACATTCAACATTTTTAAGGTAAAAATTTGTCTACTTCTAGTAGATAGTTCTTAAATCTCTTAACTTATCAAAATAAAATTAGATTTTGCTCATGAGTCATATTCTTGCTGTTGGTATTGCAACTTTAGACGTTATCAATATAGTTGATGAATATCCCAAAGAAGACACCGAAATGCGAGCCAGTGGGCAACGAATTTGCCGTGGTGGCAATGCAACTAATACGCTTGTTGTATTAAGCCAATTGCAGCATCAATGTACTTGGGCTGGGGTTTGGGTAGATGAGCCTGATGGGCATATCATACTGGCTGATTTACAGCGACATAACATTAATACACATTATTGCCACATTGAGAAAACAGGCAAAGTGCCGACTTCTTATATTTTACTCAGTCAACAAACAGGTACACGAACCATTGTGCATTACCGCAATATTGGTGAATTCAGTTTTGAGCAATTTCAAAAAATCGATTTATCCAATATAGACTGGCTGCATTTTGAAGGGCGCAACGTGATTGAGACCCATAAAATGTTGCAATGGGTAAAGCAGCAGCAACCTTATTTGCCGATTTCGTTGGAAATTGAAAAACCGCGCTTGGGGATTGAACGATTATTCCAATATGTGGATTTATTACTGTGTTCTCAAAGTTTTGCAAATCATCATGCTTATTACAATGCGACGGAATTTTTACACGATTTACGGCAACAAGTTGCAGATACTGATTTAGTCTGTGCTTGGGGACATTTAGGAGCGTATGCGATTGATAGACGTGGAAAAGTGTTGCACAGTCCTGCTTATCCACCACCTCAAGTGATTGATACTTTAGGGGCAGGCGATACATTCAACGCAAGTTTGATTGATAGTTTTTGTCAGCAGCAAGATTTATCAACTGCATTACATGAGGCTTGTTGGTTAGCAGGGAAAAAATGTGGGCAAGTGGGGCTAGAACGACTCTCTCGTGCCCAAATCTTGAAGTCTATTTGATAACCTCAAGATATGGTCTGATGAGAAAGTTAAGCGGTTGCGTTCTCTTCAAGTATGCGGTTGTAAATACGATCTTTTAACAAAGCACGCTTTTTCTTTAACTCTTCAGCATAAGTGTCTGATGTGGCCTCGACATTTTGCTCGATTTTCAAGATTTCGTCATCTAGGCCGTGGTATTCAACATACATCAACTGGAAATCAGAGTCTTCTTCACATAATCTTTTAATCACATCCTTATATTCAGGAAATTCTTTTGGAATATCATGGTGTTCGCCGAACATAACATGCCTCCTTGTTGTTAAAGTTGGTTATTACATACGAAATGTATCAATTTGAATACAGTCACTATTATTCTCGACCTTGAGAATATCCTGTATTAATCCCTCAAAACAATTATCAATGAACAATGCACAATTATCAATCAATGAAACAAAAATTTTGAGGTTTTTTAGCTAAAAATCTTAAGGTGTTGCACGATCATCAATAGTTTTGCATTCAGCTCGATTATTTACATCATCACAATCGATTTGTCCAGAACCTTGTAGAGGGGCAATGTTGTTTGCTGTTGAGTTATCATCTAATAAATTACTGCGTTTGCAAGCGGTCATCATTCCAAATGAAGTCAATAAGCTAGCAATAACAAGATAACGAAAGCTTGATTTTAAAATAGCGGCTGAATTCATGTGGTAACCTCGCTAAAAATAAGTTTATTAGACATTACAGGTTGGCCTCAGCTAATAACAGCCGACCTCATTTAAAAATTTTATTTTAGTGTAAAGGAATTTAAGTCTACAACCAAGCTCTTTTTACTCAGCCTGCTAAAACCGTGAAAAACCATTGAAAGAAGACTGTCTTTTTGGGTTTTAACGGGCTTTTTATTCACAGTTTGAATGGTCGTTAATGTTAAACTCAAAGTCTTCAGGTTATAATTGTTTTCTATCAGTTTTTACGCATTTTAAGAATAGTTTTTTAGGAGGCCTTTATGTCGGTTGAGTTATTATTGAATGTCAGTGATTGTACTGAATTTGAGCAAGATTTACAGCAGGCATTATTACGAGAATTAAATGACGGGGATATTGCAGAATCGGTTACGTTAGTTAAAATAGATGGCGTGGTGCAAAAGGGGATTTGCTTGAAGCAATAAAAGTACAACTTCAGCCAAAAAACTTAAAGGTTCTGGTTAAATCTGTATCAGATATTTTTTGGCAATTCAGTGTGCCACCTGCCATTATTGTGAGTGTTGAAGGTAAAAAAGTACAAGTGCGAGTCAATCGCAAAGAAGATTTAGAACAGGCTGTACAGCAGTTGAAATCATTGCTGGAAAAACAACTTAAGTCTGATGGTCATTTTAAATTGAAACTTTACACCCATATTTATTAGAATAGTAGTATCAAACTTATCACACCTTGCTTTTATAATAGAACAATATGCAAAAACGTCTCTTTATTTTAGATACCAATGTGTTAATGCACGATCCGACAGCTATTTTTCGCTTTCAAGAACATGCCATTTATTTACCAATGATTGTTTTAGAAGAGCTTGATGCAGCCAAAAAGGGCATGTCGGAAGTGTCACGCAATGTGCGTCAAGTCAGTCGATTTTTAGATGATTTGATTAGCTCCGTTGATAATTTATCTGCTGGTGTCGCCTTACCTATTTCGGGTGAGCAAACCGATGCTGGTAGCCTTTATTTTCAAACTGAACTTTTAGCTGAGTCTGATTTAACCCGTTCTTTACCCGGTAACAAACCTGATAATACCTTGTTAAGTGCTGCCATTGCGCTTAAGCAAGCAGGGAAATTTAAAGATGTCACCTTGGTATCCAAAGACATCAATATGCGCATCAAAGCCCATGTATTGGGAATTCATGCAGAAGACTATACCAGTGATAAAACCTTGGATGACATGGATTTATTGTATACAGGTATGGCAAATTTAGAACCTGACTTTTGGGAACAGCACAGCAAGTCATTAGATTCTTGGAAGGAAGAAGGCCGCACTTTTTACAAAGTTAAAGGCCCTGCGGTCAAACAATGGTATACCAACCAATTTTTATATTCAGAAGATGAAAGCAATTTTAACGCGATTGTCCGAGAATGTGGTGAAAATGATGCCACTATGGAATTGGCGAAAGATTTTACCTTGGAAAATAATAGCGTGTGGGGTATCAATGCGCGTAATTTAGAGCAAAATTTTGCGTTGAATCTGCTCACTGACCCTGAAGTTGATTTTGTCACTTTAGTCGGGGCAGCAGGTACGGGTAAAACCTTGCTGGCATTGGCTGCGGGTTTAGCTCAAACCTTAGACCAGTCTTTGTACCGCGAAATTATTGTCACTCGGGTTACAATTCCTGTGGGTGAAGATATTGGCTTTTTACCAGGAACGGAAGAAGAAAAAATGACCCCTTGGATGGGCGCATTAGTTGATAATTTGGAAGTGCTTGCACCCACGACACAAGAAGGTGGGGATTGGGGACGTGCTGCAACTGCCGATTTATTGCACAACCGAATCAAAGTCCGCTCGTTAAATTTTATGCGGGGTCGAACCTTTTTAAATCGCTATATCATTTTGGATGAAGCGCAGAATTTAACCCCAAAACAGATGAAAACCTTTGTCACACGTGCAGGACCAGGTTCAAAAATTGTTTGTTTAGGTAATGTTGCACAAATTGATACACCGTATTTGACTGAAACCAGCTCAGGTTTAACTTATGTGGTTGATCGTTTTAAACAATGGGAACACAGTGGCCATGTGACATTACAACGTGGTGAACGGTCTCGTTTAGCCGATTTTGCCTCACAAACCTTGTAAATCACAAAATATGAAAGCAAGTGATTAAAATACATTTAAATTTTAATATGCTTGTTTTCTATTTAATTGCTTAAAAAAATATGATTGCTCCAGGATAGTGTGTCATTCTAAAAATACCAACCCTATTTCCATCAAATCGACATTTATTGACCTAAATAAATATTGTTCTCTGGGATGGTAATTTAATATAAGTTAATAACCAGCCGATTTAAAAACACTTATCCATAGATATGATGTGATCCATATAGCCTCTTTTTTGTTTAAGTTAGAATGCCGAAATTAATCTATTTAGATTAGGTTTTTTTACAAAATAAAAACCTACTCGTTTCAAATCAAATGCTTAAACAGTGCCTAAAAATTGCTTCTTTCGTGCTAAATAAATCAATTTACTTGGTAAGCCAATATGCAATTACGACTATCTCGATCGACGCTCTGTGTTATTCAATTATGTGCATTATTGCTTAGCTTATCCCTAAATACAGCCACATCGCGGGAATTAGTCGATGCTGAGATTAGCCAGTTATTACAATTATCTTTGATGGAATTATTAGATGTTTCTGTTACAACTGCATCAAAAATGCAAGAAAGCATCAAAGACACTCCTGTTTCCACTTTAGTGATTACAAAACAACAAATTCAAGACAGAGGTTATCGTAACCTATTAGATGTAATGCAAGATTTACCGGGGTTCGATGTACAAAAATACAATCATCAAGTTGAATACCATTCAGTGGCAATGCACGGTCATGTTGGCAGTCATAAATTTCTAATTTTGCAAGATGGAGTGCGGATAGATTCGCCAACAGGAGAAGCGATTGCGATTGCAGATAATTTTCCTATTGCTCATGCCAAACAAATTGAAGTTGTCTATGGGCCTGCTGCTGCATTATACGGTGCTGATGCGTTTGGTGGTGTCATTAATATTATTACTGAGCCTTACCCTGAATATCAATCGCTTAGCCTATCCGTTGGTACAGATAATTATCGCCATTATGCTTTTCAAGCAGGCGGCGTATTAACCTCCAAACTGTCATTTAATATCAGTGGTCAATTACAAAAACAGGATTATTCTGATTTATTCAATGATTATTCTGATTTGTATCAAATGGGCGATTTAACCACTTTAGGACAAAATGTTTATCAAACTACGGATGAGCGAAATCCATTTTATGCGGCGGATGAAAGCAAACATTTCTTTGCCAGAGTTAACTATGATGACTGGTTAACGGTTGGTTTTAACCATAGTTTTCTGCGTAATCCAAGCACCACGGGCAGCAAACCAAACAGTTCCGCCTATGGTTTTGATGAGGTATGGAATACTGAAATTAATAGTGTTTTTATGCGCTTAACCCATGATTGGACTGATGCCTTACAAACTGAAACTTTGGTTAATTACTCAGATTATGAGATTGATCCCATTTCACGGTTTAAAAATATTTATGTGGATTATTTGGATAGTTATATTTATGCCAGAGGTGAGAAATATAGTTTTGAACAACAGTTCAGTTATCAACTTAGTGAAAAACACCAATTTATTGCGGGCTTAAGTTTTGAGAAGTTCTATAGTATTCCTAAAACAACGGATTTGCCTCAGCCTTATGATAAAACCAAAGCACCAACTGAACAAAATTTGTATCACTTAGGCAGTAATGACAGCTTGCCGATTGATATTTATGAATTACGCTATCATAACTCAGCCTATTATTTTCAGTGGCAAGCCGCATGGCGTGATAATTTATCATCGAGTGTTGGGGTTCGCTATGACCAAAACTCACGTTATTCGAGTACTCTGAATCCACGTTTAGGTCTTGTGTATCAGCCCAATGACAAAACGATTTTAAAATTATTTTATGGTGAGGCTTTTCGTTCGCCTTCGCCAACCGATACTAATGAAGTGTTTGGGATTTTCTCAGGTTTACAAAATGAACAAGGGGAATACCTTAGCTTTTTCTTTCATACTTTGAATGAGGAGCTAGAGCCTGAAAAAGTACGTAGTGTGCAATTTAATGCGATTCATAGCCTACAAGATAATTTACAACTGTCTCTCACCGCTTATTACACCACCATCAACGACCGCATTTTAGGTATTAACGAAGCCGAATCCACACAATTTATTAATGGTGGTCAGATTTTATCCTCAACTCAGAATCAGAATTTTGGGCGAGCAAAACAGTATGGGGCAGATTTAAGCGTGTTATATCAAACCCAATTAAGTGATAGCTGGGATACGGATTTATGGGCACATTACAGTTATATAGATGGTTATAATCAGCAACAAGGCGAGAATTCAAAGCAGAAATTACGTTTGATTTCACCACATAAATTAAAGTTAGGTGCAACTTTTCGTTATCAAAATCGTTATGTTATTACACCAAAGCTACGTATTATTGGCCGCATGAACAATGGTATCGCTGCTGATGATATAGATAATACTACATCGGGCTACACGGTTATGGATTTGCATTTAGGAGCTTACGTTTCAGACAATTGGTCTGTGAGTGCAGATGTTTATAATGTGTTTAATCGTCGTCATTATCATGCAGGGCTAAACTTATTGGCTAATTTGGCTGATAATGCGCAACCGCTACGTAGTATTATTTTGTCAGTGCGTTACCAGTTTTAGGTTGTGATTAGATGTGTTCTTAGATACACTTTATGTCTGTTTTATATTGAATTTATTATTTTAGATTAACTGTTTCATTTGATCGAAGTTTGAATCAGTTACCACATTTCTGAATATAAAGACCGACTAGAATAAGTCAAATAAATACCTTATTATGGGTAGCGTATCTGAGAGAGGGTTTTACTGATGCCGACTATTGTTCGTATCACTATTTTGAGTTTAATTTTAGTGTTGGAAGCGTGTAGTAATTTTCGATTTGATGACACTCAAGCCTTTATTACAGCTGCAAGTTATCGCTCTCAACCAGAACCACCGATTGTTGCAGCGCGCCTGTTAGCCGAGCCATTATCTGAGCTGCCTGTTTTAGCCTCTCTTTCAATTGAACCCGCTAAACCGATCATTCCTGATATTGTAGAAAATATTTTATTTGAATCGGATAGCTCTGCATTATCTCCTGTGGCCATTGCACAACTAGATGGTTTTGCCATTGTTGTTGCTGATGGTGGCTATCAAATTAGGGTAGAAGGGCATACTGATAGTTCCCATAGCTATGAGTATAATCACGCATTATCTGAAGCCCGTGCCTCAACAGTGAGAGAAGCTTTAATTGCCAGAGGTATATTAGAAAATCGCTTAGTGGTTGATTATCATGGTGAAATTCAGGCAGTTGCAACGAATACTAATGCCCAAGGTAAACAGCAAAATCGCCGTGTTGAATTGAGACCGGTTAAACCATTTTCACCTCTTGCGCCTTTCATACCAACAGATGCTAGCTCACACTCACAGCCCAACTCATCTTTTACAGCAACAGATACCAGCTTAAAGCCAATATCATCATCCACAACAACCAGCTTGAAGCCTCTGTCATTGCAAACGACGACATCTGATGTTGAAGTGATTGATGTACAACTGAAAACACCAAAAAAATTAGAAGTTCAAGTTGATGCTACATCTCCTACCACGGCTAATGCAAAAGCTTCTGCTGACTCATATTAAATCTTTTTGATCGAGAATGAAATAGTGCTAAAGTATATAAAATACTGGTATTATTCCATTTTCAACGCCCAAGATTTTTTTCATCATTCATGTCATATAGTCAATTTCGTTTTGGGTATTAGGACTGGCAGTCCTATAAAATTTTAAATATCAATCACTTTTAAAACCAAGGACTGCCAGTCCTGTATCATCTTAGAATAAAACGACTATAGCTCAAAGAAAAATGCGTATAAACTTCATTTGTATGGGTCAAAAAATGCCGTCTTGGGTACAGCAAGGCTATCAAGAATATGCCAAACGTCTCCCATCTCAATGTGAACTCAATTTAATTGAAATCCCACTGACACGGCGTGGTAAAAATGTGGATATTCCACGAATTCAGCAAGATGAAGGCAAACGCATGTTAGCGCAAATTGGCCATGATAGTTTTATTCTGGCTTTAGATGGACGGGGCAAAACGTGGGATACTCCAAAATTATCGCAGCAATTGAATCATTGGATGCAAAACTATACTCAAGTGGCGTTATTGGTTGGAGGGCCTGAAGGGCTTGCACCTGAATGCTTACAACAGGCTCAGCAAAAATGGTCATTATCTGCTTTGACTTTGCCACATCCTTTGGTACGTGTTGTGGTGGCAGAACAGATTTATCGGGCTTGGACTTTACTTAATAATCATCCTTATCACAGAGCTTAAAGCATGTTATATCTTGCCTCAAAATCACCGCGTCGTAGGGAATTACTTGAGCAAATCCAAGTGGATTATCAAACCCTAACCGTAGACACTGATGAATCTGTGCATACAGGTGAAGCCGCAGAAGCTTATGTACAAAGAGTCGCGTTACAAAAAGCCCAAGCAGGCTATGTGCTACAGCCACAAGGTTGTGTATTAGGCGCGGATACCAGTGTCATTTATCAGCAACATATTTTAGGCAAACCTGTTGATAAAGCGGATGCTCAGCGCATGTTACAAACCTTATCAGGCCGGACTCACCAAGTGATGACCGCCGTTGCAATTGTCAGTGCAAACCAGCAGTTATCCCAATTAAATATTAGCCAAGTAACATTTCGAGTTTTAGCTAATGCTGAAATCCAAGCCTACATTGAAACCCAAGAGCCGATGGACAAAGCGGGAAGTTATGCGGTGCAAGGTTTGGCCAGTATTTTTATTGAAAGAATTGAAGGCAGTTATTCTGGAGTAATGGGTTTACCTTTATTTGAAACTGCTCAGTTGTTACAACAAGTAGATGCGTCGTTGTTGCATTGGTCAAAAACATAAACACCCGTATGGTTACGGTAACCTGTCAAAGTTGCTCATTATTAAAAGTCTAAAACATAGTATGCCGTCATAAAAATGATTGAAAAATTAAAACAAATCCCCCAACTTTATCAAACTGCAAAATTGTACTGGCATTGCTATCAGCCTCCAATTATTTGGCGTTACTTACAGTATTTTTTCATCAGCTTTGGTGTTGTAAGCTTTAGTAGCTTATTATTTTTATATTTCTTAGGTTATCAAGCGGTACAATCATTTGACAATCAATTTCCTTATGTATTTAAACAATTCATTCAAACCAGTTTAGTTGAAGATGTGCCTAGCGCCTTGATTTTAAAATATCCACTGGCCAAAGGTGTGAGTTTAGCCCAAGCGGAAAAATCACTCTTACTCGCAGCCAAGCAAAATCAACTGACCCTGATTCATACTGAATTATTAGATAAAATATTATCGACTGAACAAATAAAGTGGAAATTAAAAATATTCTCACTATTATCGATTACAGCCAGCCAAAAGTTATTACAACAATATCCCTATTTTGCAGCACACTTACCTTTTCATATCGTGTTATACCAAGATTTACAAGGGCAAGCATGGGTTGCAATGCCTAATATCGCGTTATTGATTCATGGCTTAAAATATGATTCCACATTATATCAATTAGATGTCTTAACTGCCTACGAAGCGATGTTTAAAACCTTAATGGCAAGTGTTTATGGGATAGAAGAAGAGTAGTTTACCATTTCGTGAAATCAGTCTAATCCGCCTTTTTAGTTTTCAATTATAAATATTTGAATTAAAAATCAGCCATTTTCGTATAATAGTTATCTATCACTGACAATTATAAAACGAGGCACATTTTGGAAAAGCAAAATCTCTCGGAAATGATGACAAAACCTGACAATAGCCGAGATGATTGGAATCCACTGTATTTATTTAATATTTACAGAATTATTATTTCAGCTTTTTTTTGGGTATCCTATTTATTTGGTGTTGCACCTAACTTTTTTGGTCAGCAAGATAAAAGTGCATTTTTCCTCTTATCCCTTGCCTATTTTGGCTTAGCCCTGCTTTTTAATCATGCCATTCGGCGACGTTGGCTTAATTTTGATATTCAGGTTATTACTCAAGTATTAATAGACATCGCAATTATTACCTTGTTGATGCACTTCAGTGGTGGCCTGAATAGTGGGCTGGGGATGTTATTGGTTGTGGCTATTGCAGGTGGAAGTTTGTTGACTCAAGGTAAAACCGCGTTCTTTTTTGCTGCGATGGCCAGTATTGCGGTACTCACTCACGTCACTTTAGTTGATATCTATCGATGGTTTACAACCACAAGTTATACTCATGCAGGGATGTTGGGGATTAGCTTTTTTGCTACGGCATTTCTTGCCCATTCATTAGCTCGGCGGATTCGGGTCAGTGAAGCTTTGGCGGAAGAGCGTGGCCAGCATGTACAATATTTATACGAACTAAATCGACAAATTGTAGAGCATATTCAATCAGGTATTATTGTGGTAGATAACACCTTATTTCGTCGTGTCCAATTATTTAACGATACCGCACAAAGTTTACTGGGATTGAGTGAACAACCTAAATATGGTGATGAATTAGGCAAATGGTCGCCAGAACTGGTGGAAGAATTAAATCAGTGGCGACAAATTAAAGAATATCATCCGCAACTTTTTCATCCTCCTAAAGCCGAAGTTGATTTATTAATTAATTTCATGCGTTTAAATAGAGCGGGGCAAATGGGAACTTCTCTGATTGTTTTAGAGGATGCGACCTTAACTGCACAACGGGCGCAACAACTCAAGCTAGCCTCATTAGGGCGTTTAACCACCAGCATCGCGCATGAAGTTAGAAATCCATTAGATGCCATTTCACGCTCAGGGCAGCTATTGGCCAGTTCCCCCAATATTCAAGATAATGATGACAAACGCTTGCTCCAAATCATCGCCAATAATATCCAGCGGGTGAATACTTTAATTGAAAATATTTTACAATTTACGCGACGCGGCCAAGTTTATACTCAGTATATTGATTTGGATGATTGGGTGCATCAATTTATTGAAGAAATCACCTTAGAGCGACATTTAAATTCTGGCGATATTAGCTTAGATATTGAAACATTACCGCAGCGGATTGGATTTGACCCGATTCAACTTTATCAAGTGGTGACCAATATCTGTGAAAATGGTTTACGTTATAGTCAAAATAATCAACCAAAGTTACACTTTAGGCTTAAACTTAGCTCTGAGTCCAAACGCCCTTATTTAGATATTCAAGATTTTGGTAAAGGGGTTGATGCAGAGAATAAAAGCAAAATTTTCGAACCTTTTTTTACTACAGAAACCCGAGGAACAGGTTTAGGCTTGTATATCGCCAAGGAAATTTGTGAAGCCAATCAGGCTGTTTTACACTTGATTGAAAGTGAGCAGCAAGGTTGTTGTTTCCGAATCACTTTTACTGAGCTTGAGAAAGTATAATGAAAAAATTTAGCTGCTTGGTTGTCGATGATGAACCCGAATTATTAGAAACCTTAATCATAGATTTACAGCGCAATATGGATATTAATTGCCAATCTGCGGAAACATTGTACGAGGCCAAAACTCTATTAAGCCAAAAAAACTATGATTTGTGTATCACAGATATGGCATTGAATCCACCAACAGGTAAGGAAGGTTTAGAGTTAGTGCAGCATATCCAAACCCATTATCCAACCATGTCAACAATTATTATTACAGCATTTGGAGACATGGATAGCGCGATTCAGTCTTTTAGACATGGTGCTTTTGATTATATAACCAAACCATTGGATTTTAATGCACTCCATAAAGTGGTAAAAAATGCCTTACCAAGCTTGGTTAATTCCAATGCACCAATCATTAAGCCTCCTGAATTGATTGGAACATCAAAGCCTATATTGGAATTACGTAAACAAATTCAAAAAATTGCTCGCAGTGAGGCATCGATTCATATTGCAGGTGAATCAGGTTCGGGTAAAGAATTGGTAGCACGCTCAGTTCATCATTATAGTAATCGCAGCAATAAAGCATTTGTACCTGTGAACTGCGGGGCAATTCCTGAAGATTTAGTCGAAAGCGAGTTATTTGGACATAAAAAAGGCAGTTTTACAGGCGCACATTCGGATAGAAAAGGCTTATTTGAAGAAGCAAAAGGCGGCACACTATTCTTGGATGAAGTGTCGGAATTACCATTGAATATGCAGGTTAAATTATTACGGGCTTTACAAGAAAAAGCGATTCGTCCCGTTGGCACGAACAAAGAGCTTTTGACCGATATTCGCATTATCAGTGCAACCCACCAGAACTTACTAGATTTGGTTAATGAAGGGTTATTCAGAGAAGATTTATATTTTCGGATTCGAGTGTTTGAGTTGCAAGTACCCTCATTACGGGAACGCAGCTCTGATATTAAATTGCTGGTACAACACATTATGCAACGCTTACGGCCTAAGCAACGATATACTTTGACGGCCAAAGCATTAACTGATTTGGAACACTATCATTATCGTGGCAATGTGCGGGAGTTAGAAAATATTATTGAAGCTGCCATGACTTTATGTACAGCTAATACGATTAAACCTAAAGATTTAGAATTTATTGGACAAAGCGCGAGTTTTAATAACAATGCGACTGAGAACGCTGCATTGCAACAATCTCAACCGCGTCTCTCGCCAACAGATGATATTAGCCACTCATTGAGTGTTAAAAATGACAGGGAAAAATTTGATTGTCATAAAATGTTAATTGCATTGAATCAAACAGGCTGGAATAAAACTCGAGCCGCTAAATTATTGGACATGCCATGGGGTAAATTTCGCCATCGCTACGATAAATATGGATTAGAAGCGGTAAAGCCGTTTTAAGGTATTTACCAACTGTTTTAAACAAGACATTTGCCTATTTTTCAGTTATATTGCTTTTTAAACAAAATTTGAATTGGTTATGAGCATGACATCGCAGCCTAGAGTTTTATTATCCGCTTATCAGTGTGGTCCAGGAATGGGCTCAGTTTCACAAATTGGCTGGCAATGGTATTCACGTTTAGCCGCAAAATTACCTGTTACCTTAGTCACCCATGTTAGAAATCGCGAAGCCTTAGAAAATGCGGGCGCACCTTTGGGTGATTCTCAGGTCATTTATATTGATACGGAATGGTTTGCAGCCCCTTTGTATAATTTTTCCACACGTTTATTCCCCAAAAGCCAACACTCTGCCTTTTTATTGTCTTCAGCAGATTATTATGTATACGATCGTGAAGTGGTTAAACAGCTTAAAAATCAAGCGAATAACTGGGATATAATTCATGTGCCGACACCCGTTTCTCCAAATGCTGCGACGCGTTTATATAAACTCGGATTACCTATGGTAGTAGGTCCTTGGAATGGTGGGATTCAATCCCCTAAAAACTTCCCTGAAATTATGAAGCAAGATTCCATGTGGTTGTATCCACTACGAAATATAGGTAAATTAACCAATAAAATATTGGGTGGCACTCGCAATGCCAGTAAAATTCTAGTTGCGAATCAAACAACAATGAATACTGTGCCTAAAGCCCATCAGGCTAAATGTGAAATTCTATTAGAAAATGCGGTTGATTTAGATTTATTTGCTGCGGCGACTTATCCTGTCTTTCCTTCTAAAAAATTAAAAAAACCCTTAGAACTGGTTTATGTTGGACGTTTAGTGCCATTTAAAGGCATTTCCATGTTATTGGAAGCCATGGCACAAGTTAAAGACAAGCTGCCAATTAATCTTACGGTGATTGGTGAAGGGCCGCTTGCTAATGAGTGGCAATTATTGGCTGATAATCTAGGGATTAGTGAGCAAGTTGATTGGTTTGGTGCGGCTGATGTCGATAATATCGTGGAGAAATTACATGCAGCCCATGCGTTTTGTTTGCCTTCAGTGCGTGAATCTGGTGGCGCGGTATTATTAGAAGCCATGTCTTGTGCTAGACCAGTGATTGCGATTGCATTTGGAGGGCCTGCCGAAGTGGTCGATGAAGAAGTAGGTCATGCGATTCCAGCAGAAGGCAAAGAAGTGGTGATTAAAGAATTAGTTAATACCTTTTATAGCATTTTTAAAGCCCCCGAAGCATGGCAACGCCGAGGGGAAGTAGGCCGCCAACGTGCTGAGCAATATTATGGTTGGCATAGTAAAATTAACCACGCAATTCAAATTTATCAGGACTTAATTCAGAAACCATCATGAAGCCGATTCGTTTAGCCTATTTAGTCAGCCGCTATCCCGCGATTTCGCATACATTTATTTTGCGTGAAGTACGGACTTTGCGCCAAAATGGGTTTGAAATTGTCGTAGCCTCAATTAACGCACCAGATCGCCAAATGCAAGACATGACGGCGGCTGAGCAAGAGGAAATGCAGAACACTTTTTATGTGAAATCCTCAGGTTTATTTGGTGCATTACAAGCAACAATGATGACTTTGCTGACCCGTCCGCTGCAGTTTTTCCGTGGTTTAGGTTTTGCGCTGAGTTTGGGTAAAGGTGATATAAAGAAATGGCTATATGGTTTATTTTATTTCATTGAAGCCCTGATGATTGGGCAATGGATGCAAAAGCATCGGCTTAATCACATTCATGTGCATTTTGCTACGCCTGCAGCCACTGTGGGTATGATTTTAAGCCGTACTTTCCCCATGACTTATTCAATGACCGTACATGGCCCCGATGAGTTTTATAATGTCAAAGATTACTATTTAACTCAAAAAATTAATTATGCTGATTTTATCTGCTGTATCAGCCATTTTGCGCGTAGCCAATTGATGATTTTATCACCTGCATCCGATTGGGATAAATTTGAAATTTCGCCATTGGGTGTCAATCCTAGCATTTTTAAGCCCGCTCCGTTTCGTGAGCATCCTGACCCATTTGAAATTGTCTGTGTTGGGCGTTTAGTGCCTGTGAAAGGCCAGCATATTTTATTAAAAGCTGTAGAGAATTTACTATCTCAGGGACGACAAGTCCGTTTACGTTATATCGGTGATGGGCCTGATAGAGGCGGCTTAGAGCAGCAAGCAAAGCCATTGGGTAAAGCGGTTCGATTTGCAGGTGCAGTAAATCAAGATCAAATTTTAGATTTTTATAAACAAGCGGATGTGTTTGTATTGGCCACTTTTGCAGAAGGTGTGCCCGTGGTTCTAATGGAAGCAATGATGATGCAAATTCCTTGCGTGACGACGCATATTACAGGTATTCCTGAATTGATTCATCCTGGTGAAGGCTTATTGGTTGCGCCATCAGATGTTGAAGGTTTAACCGCTGCGATTGAGGCATTAATGGATAGCCCTCAATTACGCCAAGATATTGGACGCAAAGCCAGAGCATCAGTATTAGCACATTATGAATTGGAAAAAAACACCTTGCGTTTAGGCGATATTTTCCGTAAACGATTGAGTAACAACATATAGCAATTGGATTTAATACAGGATACAAGCTCAGTTTCTCACTCATAACGAAAACTAATTTCAAGCAGCAATAAGGGTTTGGAATATTTAAGTTGATGGGTGGGCTAGATTTGATTACGTCATTGAGCCAGCAGATGGAAGCAAGAAGTGGTTCAAAAAGACATTAGGTTGTTAATCGTATGAATTTATAAGGGTTATGGCCAGCGAACAAAAGGGAAAGGGCGTTTTTCTGTGTTGTAGGTTAAGTATAGCAAAACATCTTTCATGTAGTCGCTGAGTGCTTTACCAAAACGTAGTAAAGCTGCATTGAGCTTACCTGATAGCAAAATCGAAATAAATTGATACAAAATAATCCCGCACAGCAATAATACCACTAAGCATAACATGGTTGCCAATAACAACATGACAAAACCACGTTTCCACGTCTTTTCCTCAGTAATGTGTTTTTTCATCGCGTTCATGGCAACCAGATTAGCAAGCACATCCTTGTGCTGACATTCCGTTATTTCGCTTTCATAATTTCTAACATTTCCTGTAAAGCAGCTTCAATGTTTTGGACACTTTGTTCCATTTTTTGATGATGTTCCATTTTCTGTTGCATCATGCCATGTTTTTTCATATTACAATGCTGGCCTTGATTCATCATAGACGATTGGGACATAGGAGAATGGTCATAACGTGGCGCAGGTGCATAATAACCACCACCATAATAAGGTGCAGGTGGCATTGAATAATCATAACGAGGTGCTGGCATTGGCGCATAGTTTCCGTAACCATTCATACCATACATTTGTTCACGATATTTCTGTGCTGCTTCCATACGTTGTTGCATCATTTGCTTCCATTCTTGTTCAGACATTTGAGGAGGGAGCATTGGATTAGCAGGTGCTGTTGGCATTTCAGGGCGCATTAACTCTTGCATTTCTTGATGATGTTTTTGCATCAATTTCATGCGTTCTTGCATTAATGTTTGGCGATCTTCTTGAGTTTTCGCCTCTTTGATTTTTTCCATCAACGCTTGCATCGCTTCTTGATGCGCAGTACGGTTTGCTTGTACCGCTTCCATTCTTGCTTTAGATTTAGCTTGAGCCGCTTCCATTTTAGCTTTGGCTTCAGCTTGAACTTTAGCAATATGTTCAGGCACTACTGGAGCTTTAATTTCAGGAACACTGACTTCAGGCATTTTGATTTCTGGAGCTGGTGCGGTTGCTTCATCTGCTAATGCAAAAGGACTGGTTAAAGCTAAAGATACGAGAGTAGAAACAATATAATTTTTCACAAAGTTCTCCTTGAATGAATGTGGTCTATGAGTTTATATTTCTTTATTACATCTTTTAATTAATGTATTAAAATTTAATTGTCCTATCATACCTCAACTGTAGCAACATTAGATGAAAATTTTATTAAGTGTATATAATTAAGA
>JADGDW010000276.1 GCA_016744725.1 Candidatus Albibeggiatoa sp. nov. BB20
CATTAAAATCATATAATAATTACTACCCAATTGAGGAAAAACCATGCGTTACTTAGCATTATGCGGATTATTAACTTTACCCTTATTGGCACAAGCTGATGAACCCTCTTTAACCATTTCAACCAAACGCCTTACTTTAGAAACTGCCACAACGATTGCTCAAAACACAGTTAAAGCCTGTCGTAAAGCAGGTTATCAAGTAGGGGTGACGGTGGTTGATCGTAGCGGTCAGACTCAAGTTGTATTGCGTGACACACTCGCGCCAGAATTAACCGTAACAGTGAGTGGGAAAAAAGCCTATACCGCGATTTCATTCAATAGTGCCACTTCAAACTTAACCGATCGTTTTAGCTCACCGTTTTCTGTACCTAAAATCGATGATCTATTGATTAGTGCGGGTGGCTTACCAATTCAAGCTCAAGGTGGATTACTTGGTGGTGTCGGAGTCAGTGGTGCACCGTCAGGCAAAATTGATGAAGAATGTGCACAAGCGGGTATCGACAGTGTGCTTGACGATTTAGAAATGGAATAAGCAAACATATTCACAGGAGTGCTCAAGCTGTTTTGCTTACACAGAATACATGCGGCACTCCATAACATTCTGATTTATTCTTTAATCAATTCAATTACCACTCATTTTTATAATCTATAAACAAGGTTGAACCAAAATTTTTAGTGGTTTGGGTATTTTCTTCAATATTATTCGGGTCGCCAGAATGATAAGACTGATCTGTGACTTTATGTAAATATCAGTTTGATTTCTTGGGAATATATTTAAATGTAATGTATTTCGTCCACTGCCAAGAACTGCCACCATGATGCTCAACCGTAAAATAACCATTTTTGATTGCAGTACGTTGATACGGATCGCCTAGCATCCCACCACATTCAACACATAACACAACGTGATCGTTACGTGCAGCGAGATGTAATTGATTGCTTGCATCACGAGTCAAAATCAATAAAGGACGTAAAGCATCTTCCTGATCCTGTTCATTCTCTTGCCCCAAAATTAAGATTACATCAGTATATTTATCCCGATTTAAATTGCCCTCAGTCACATCCAAAACCTTGTAACCAATAGGCACAAAATCACTCACATTTCGCCCCACAGTCTGAGCCGATAAACCACTGACGGTATTGATCCCCAAACGACTCTCAAACTCATTAATACGAGATTGATATAAATCGACCAAGCAAGCAATGTCATCAACAGTACATTGTTTTAAACGCTGCTTCAGCCACTTGCGTTGTTCTTGCTTTAGTATTTTTGCCGCCGCTTTTGACAATGATTTGCGCAATGCACTGTAACGCTGACTTAATACACTATCAGCCGAATCTAAATCCGTATTATCACAAATCGCATGTTCAATTGATGCACTCGCTTTTTTACAGTCAAAACTAGCCGCGATACTCGATTGATTAATCAACATAAACAAAGAGACAAAACACAATGTACGAAAGTACATAGCAAACTCCTTTGGTAGTGAATATAGTCATTTTATTTTAAAGTGATACAGGACTGGCAGTCCTTATTTTTAAAAATAATTAATATTTAAAGAATTTCAGGACTGTCAGTCCTCGCACTTAAAATAGGATTGACTATAGTATTTTTATCTGTTTTTTAGATGAGAATAGCTTAAACGATTTATATCAAATCGGGATAGTTTTTATTTGGGACAAAACGAGAGTAAAAAAACCTGACAGAATTGAACCATCAGGTTTTAAACTGATTTTACTGCGCTGGAATCGTTGGCAAATCAGAAACTGTACTTGGTGTTGCAAGTTCTACAGAAGGCATTCCCGTTACAGGGCTGGTTTGAATCATTTCTGTAACACTATTCGCTTGTTGCGTTGCCGTAGAAAAATAAGCCAATGTTAAACTCGTCACAAAAAATGCGGCGGCTAAAATACTCGTAACTTGGGTCAAAAATGAGCCTGAACCACGACTACCAAACACAGTTGCAGAAGCACCGCTACCAAATGCAGCACCTGCTTCCGCGCCTTTACCATGTTGAACCAAAATAAAACCAATTAACCCTGCGCATATTAGAATATGAGCAGTAACAATGATTGAGTGCATAATTACCCTACTTTGCTGCTTGACAGATCGCTAAAAAATCTTCGGCTTTTAATGACGCTCCTCCAATCAATCCACCATCAATGTCTTGCATTGCGGTTAATTCCGCTGCATTTGCTGGTTTCATGCTACCGCCATATAAAATTTGTACTTTGTCCGCAATAGCGGCATCCTGTTCCGCAATACGTCCACGGATAAACGCATGAACTGCTTGTGCTTGCTCAGGCGAGGCGGTTTTACCCGTACCAATTGCCCAAACAGGTTCATAAGCAATAACTGCATTATTTAAGGATGCAATACCATTGGCATTAATCACTGCATCTAACTGACGAGCAACAACCGCTTCTGTTTCACCTGCTTCGCGCTGTTCCAACAATTCGCCTACGCAAATAATTGGGATTAAGCTGTCTGCTTGTGCTTTAGCCGCTTTTTCTGCAACTAATTCGTCAGTTTCACCATATAAACTACGACGCTCAGAGTGACCAACAATCACATATTTACAGGAAAAGTCATTTAACATACAAGTAGAGACTTCGCCTGTAAATGCGCCATTATCTTGCTCAGATACGTTTTGAGCACCATAAGCAATCTTCGTATCCTTAAGTGATTCACTTACTTGTTGCAAATAGACAAAAGGAGCACAAACCACAACTTCTGCTTGTTCTACAC
>JADGDW010000007.1 GCA_016744725.1 Candidatus Albibeggiatoa sp. nov. BB20
CCCTGTATGGAAGGCATGGGAAGAATGAAACGGGATTCGGGTTTTACTTTATTGGAAATGCTGGTCGTACTGGTATTAGTAAGTTTAATCAGTATGTTGCTAATGCAAGGCTTAACCTTTGTATTCCAGTTAAGAACTCAGTTTGTAAATCAAATTAACGATTTGCAACAAGGCGCATTACAAGAATATTGGTTTAGAAGCAGCGTCCGTTCCTTATTCCCAGCAAGTAAAAATTCAGCTTATATCTTTACAGGAGAAAAAGATCATTTTGCTGGTTTAACAATGGCTTCACTACATGAAGAAACAGGTATGCCCGCTCCTTTTCAATGGACATTACAACCACAGCAAGATAAAACAATTTTATATTATTATCCTGATTTAATTAAACAACCCACCTCAAAATGGCAAATAATGGAATGGTTTGGACATGAGGGACAATTTCAATATATGGATGCAAATGGAGCATGGTTTGAAGCATGGCCGCCAACAAAATTTGGACTGACTACCCAATTACCTGAAGCGATTTTATTTACCGCGAAACGTCGACAACAAAAAGTGCAATGGCTCGTCAGCGTGATTGGAGTCAAAGAAGCCCCAATTCCAATTAATCAGCAATTTGATTTTTAGGCAATTGAGCTAAACCTTTTCCCTCGTATCCCATGAAAATAAGTTTGCACCCAATCGTGTTCAAATTCTAATAATACGTCAAAAGTTTGTACGGTAATCACTTGCTTGTCGGCTAATACTGCAATCCTATCAGCCACTTGTCTTAATGAGTCTAAATCATGAGTCACCATTACAATAGTTAAGCCCAGCAACTGTTTTAAATTCACAATCAACTGATCCAAAGCGGCTGCACCAATGGGGTCTAGGCCTGCCGTCGGTTCATCTAAAAAAATAATTTGTGGGTCTAAAGCCAAAGCTCTTGCCAATGCTGCCCGTTTGACCATGCCGCCACTTAATTGACTTGGATACAACTGTCCTGCTGTTTGAGGCAATTGTACCAATGCAATTTTTAACGCCACAATTTCTGCAATCAAGTTATCACTTAATTCAGTATGCTCTTGTAATGGCAAAGCAATGTTTTCCGCAACCGTTAAAGAACCAAACAACGCACCATTTTGAAACATCACACCACAATGCCGCCGCAACCATAAGCTGTCTTTTAAATTTAAAATATCATGGCCTAATATTTGGATTGAGCCTGAAGTCGGCTGTTCTAATAAAATCATCTCACGCAATAAAGTCGATTTTCCCGCGCCACTGCCACCAATTAAGGCTAAAATCTCACCTTGTTTAATCTCTAAATTCAACTTTTCATGTATCGATAAATCGGCAAAACTGGTATATAAATCTCGAATTTCAATAATATTGTCCATGCTACATGCCCAGCCAATTAAACAATACTGAGAAAATAGCATCTGCCACAATCACTAAGAAAATCGCTTGTACCACACTCAAAGTGGTTTGCAGCCCAACACTATCGGCACTACCCGTTACTTGAAAACCCCGAAAACAACCAACTAAAGCAATAATTGCCGCAAAGACAGGTGCTTTTCCTAAACCAATTAAATAATGATTCACCCCAATCACTTCAGGAAAGCGGCTCATGAAATCTGTTACGCTGACACCTAACGTCAATTTTGCAATCACAATACTACCCAACACACTCATGATGTCAGCAAAGGCACTCAACAACGGCAACGCGATCATTAAAGCCAACACCTTAGGCAAAACAAGTAGCGACATGGGTGTAATACCGATGGTTTGTAAAGCATCTAATTCTTGGGTAATGCGCATCGTACCGATCTGAGCGGTATAGGCTGAGCCACTGCGCCCTGCAACGATGACTGCGGTTAACAACGGTGCAAGCTCTCGCAGCAAAGTAATCCCAACCAAGTCCACAATAAATAAATTCGCGCCATAAAGCTGCAATTGCGTTCCACCTTGATAAGCCAACACCACACCCATCAAAAACGCCATCAAGCCCACAATAGGCACAGCCGTAACTCCAGATGTATAAATATTGGAAAATAAGGCATTCCAGCGAAACTGTTGTGGATGAAATAGAGAGGACAAAAAGGCCACACTGGTTTCACCAATAAAGCTTAAAAAATAGGTCAATTGTTGTAATTGATAAAGAGTCTGACGGCCAAGGGTTTCTAGCAAAAACGGCTGTTCGCTAGGTTTATTTGAATTGATGGGTGTGTTCTTAACTAAGTTAATCAGGGCAATATGTTCAGGTTTGAAATGAATAAACTGCGCTTGAGGCTGTAATGAATACAACAACCATGCCCCCGCAGTATCTAAGCGATCAATGGCTTGTCCATCAATGAACTGAATTGGTTGAGAAGTTAAAGCAGCCTGCAATGGTTCAATAACGGCAAGCTGCTGAATAGTCCATGTACCACGACAAAGTAAGGTCGTATTTTGTAATTCGAGAGGAGTGCAAGATTCTGACATGAAATATAAGCTTTATTTAATGAAGAGCTGCTAATCAACAACTCCTCATAAATGCTAGAAATTCTCTATTTTAAATACCCGACCAATATCTTGTAGAGGGCCTAAAGGATTTTTCTTATCTTCAAATTCTAAAACGTTCGGTTCGCCACCCCAAAGTTTATAAATCACCACTTCTTCATTTAAGACGATGATTGCATCAAACCGCCAGCCCGAGGTTATGGTTTTACGTCGAAAGTTCAATAAATCCAGAACCGCATTACCATAACGTTTACTTTGTAAATTGCTAGGTTTGACCTCATAGCCATGACATGCCCCTTTCGCTTCTAAACACGCGCGGATTTGCGGGTGCAAGTGTTGCAATTGTACGGCTTGATTAGGCACAAAACGTTCTAAAACATCTAAATAAGTAATTAACTTAACGTTAGGGGTTTCAAAGGGATCAAAGCCTAATAGCTTCAATTCTTCTTTGGTGGTTTTTTCAGGCACAATTAAATCAAATGATTTCTTTGCCTCACCAAAAGTTTTCCAAGGGGACTTGGTTGTTTTCTTAATTTCAGGCAATAAGCCTGCACAACCTGTCATTGACAAGCTGTATAGTAAAATACAGAAGAGAAAAAATAATCTGTGCTTAGACATAGTATCAACCCGTTGCCATAGTAAGATTCATAACTATTTGGTTTATCACTATTTCACCTGAAAACAATGATTAATTTGACATTGACCTATTGATAATAATTGAAGACATGGTAGCCTGTGCTAAGGGTGTTTTTATACCCTAATAATTTTATTTTATTAAGCTATGGAAATTAGCTTATATCTTATCATAATTGGAGGAGAATCCTATGCTCAAATATATTTTAGGCTTGTCATTAGTTATTTTAGCAATGACGGGATGCAATAAAGGTGACAGTGATGGGCATGCGTCATCTGATAAACCTATAACAATTAAATTTTCTCATGTCGTCGCTGAAAGTACACCAAAGGGGATTGGCGCAAATCGGTTTAAAGAATTGGTCGAACAACGTCTTGCAGGTCGGGTTGAAGTTGAAGTTTATCCAAACTCACAGTTATATGATGACAATAAAGTCATGGAAGCCTTGTTATTAGGCGATGTACATATGGCTGCACCTTCTTTAGCTAAATTTGGTAAATACACTAAAAAATTACAAATATTTGATTTACCTTTCTTATTCAATGATTTAAGTTCGATCGAAAAATTCCAATTAAGTGATACAGGTCGTAATTTACTCAGTTCAATGGGTGACACTGGTTATCATGGCCTTGCTTACTGGCATAACGGTTTGAAACAACTGTCCGCTAACAAACCATTGCGTAATCCAGAAGATGCCAAAGGTTTAAAATTCCGTATTCAACAATCAGATGTATTACAAGTACAATTCGAACAAGTAGAGGCTAGCCCTCAAAAATTAGCCTTTGCTGAAGTCTATAATGCGTTGCAAACAGGCGTTGTCGACGGTGCTGAAAATCCTTGGGCGAATATTTATTCCAAGAAATTCCACGAAGTACAAAAATATTTCTCTGAATCTAACCATGGCTATTTAGGTTATATGTTAGTGACCAGTGACTCATTCTGGAATGGCTTACCTGAAGACATTCGTGCAGAATTAGAAACAATTATTGCTGAAGTCACTACCGAAGTGAATGCAGAGGCTTCTAAATTATCAATGGATTATCGTCAAAAAGTGATTGATTCTGGTCGCACTGAAGTTTTAGCGTTAACAGAAGAAGAATTGACTAAATGGCGTGAAGCAATGAAACCTGTTTGGGCTAAATTTGAAGACGAAATTGGCAAAGATGTGGTTGATGCTGCGTTAAGTTCAAACCAGTAATATTTTAAATATAATGATAATATCTTAAGCCTGACTGGCAATCACTGCTGGTTAGGCTTTTTTGATGTATTTGATTTAAACAGATATATCCACTACTGCTTATCGAATATCAAGATTTTATATTTCTTCCTGCTTGATTTTTATTATAATTTCCCCATTCTAATGCTGAATGATTCAGTTTGAATTGATATGAATATGCTTGCAAGTTTTTCCAATTTTAAAAAAACATCTATGAAACAAAAAATGTGGCTAACTTAATCAATTAACACCTGTTTTCCCTTCTGATATGTTCACATTTCACTTATAAAATTATAGTGCAGCCTCTTGTTAAATTTGCTGAACTCTTATACATTGCGGCAAAAATAATAATCAATTGTCGTTATTGTTGTTTTCGACTAGATAGCTACTTTAGGAGTATGAAAGGTGATAAAGATTCATTTTGGTGTCATACAAATATCTTAATTTGATACCAATCCTATTACTTTCTAAACAAATCGAGAAATACTCTATGGAATTCATAGAAAATAAAGTCTTTGACGAAATCAAAATTGGCGATATAGCCACGTTAACCCATACCTTAACCATTGAAGATATTCGTTTATTTGCATTAGTATCAGGTGATGTTAATCCAACTCACATGGATACAAAATATGCAGAAGGTCAAGAAAGCCATAAAGTGTCTGGCCACAGTTTATGGGCAGGTAATTTATTATCTAGTTTATTAGGTAATCAACTACCAGGACCAGGTACGGTTTATCGTGAGCAAAATTTACAATTTGAACGCCAAGTATTTTTAGGCGAAACCATTATTGTCACGATTACGGTTAAAGAAAAACATGAGGACGATCATTTAGTCGTATTTAATTGTCGTTGTGAAAATCAAGATGGCGAGATCATTTATACAGGTTGTGCTAACGTATTTGCACCTTCAGAAAAAATCAAACGTCCGCGTGCGATGTTGCCTGAAATTCATATCAATATGCCCGGTGCACAATTAGAACGCTTGGTTAAAATGACTGAGAAGTTTGAACCGATTCGGATGGCAATTGTACATCCTGTGGATACTAATTCATTGATGGGTGCAATTGATGCGGCGAAAGCGAATTTAATTATACCTGTGTTATTTGGCCCTCGCGGTAAAATCACTGCAATTGCTGAGCAGGAAGGAGTCGATATTAATGATTATGAAATTATTGACACGGAACATAGTCATGAAGCGGCGGCAAAAGCAGTTGTCATGGCGCGTTCGGGTGAAGTTGAAGCGATAATGAAAGGCAGTTTGCATACAGATGAATTGATGCACGAGGCGATTAAACGCGATACAGGTATCACTAGCTCTCGCCGTATGAGTCATGTGTTCTTAATGGATGTACCGACTTATCCGCGTCCTTTGATGGTTACAGATGCCGCGATCAATATCGAACCTAATTTAGAAACCAAACGGGACATCGTGCAAAATGCAATTGAATTAGCTCATGCTTTAGGTGTTAGTGAACCGAAAGTGGCTTTATTAAGTGCAGTTGAAACGGTTAGTTCTAAAATGCGTTCAACTTTAGAAGCAGCGGCTTTATGCAAAATGGCAGATCGTCGTCAAATTACAGGTGGCCTCGTCGACGGCCCTTTAGCATTTGATAATGCAGTATCATTTGAAGCAGCAAGAATCAAAAAAATCACTTCTGCTGTTGCAGGTCAAGCTGACATTTTAGTTGCACCTGATTTAGAGTCTGGCAATATGGTGGCGAAACAATTGGAATATTTAGCAGATGCACAATCCTCTGGTATCGTTTTGGGTGCACGTGTGCCGATTGCATTAACCAGTCGTGCGGACAGTGTGTTAAGTCGGATGGCTTCTTGTGCGCTTGCCTTATTATTGGTACGGAACAAAAAACCACAAATTGAACGTTAAGGAATCAAAACCTTCGTTCTAATTTCGTATTTCGTAGGATTGTCAATTTTTCAATAACTGGCAGTCCTATATTTCCCGTATTAATTGATAATTGAATCAAAAGGATTTCATGATGGCAAATGCGATTTTGGTCGTCAATGCAGGTTCATCAAGTATTAAATTTTCACTTTTTTCTTGCCAAGCTCAACATCGTTTAGATTTAGTCTATCATGGTGGTATTGCTGGGATTGGCACACATCCGTCATTCAAAGCTGAAGATGCACAAGGACAAAATTTAACCAAACAGACTTTGGCTGAAGGTGCGGATCATGAAACCGCTTTTTCGGTGATGTTAGACTGGTTAGAGCAGCAAGAGGATGGTTTAAATTTGATTGCCATTGGTCATCGCATGGTACACGGCGGTACACAATTCACTCAACCTGAAAAAGTCACAGACAATCTGATAACAGAGTTAGAGGCTTTCATCCCACTCGCGCCTTTGCATCAGCCACACAATATTGCCCCGATTAAAATTTTACAAAAATTAAAACAAGGTTTAGCTCAAGTGGTGTGTTTTGATACTGCATTCCATACGACTCAACCAGATATTGCTTGCACTTTTGCTATTCCACGTAAATATACAGAACAAGGTATTAAGCGTTATGGCTTCCATGGTTTATCTTATGAATATATTACCAAGGCTTTACCACAATGTGCAGGTGAAATGCCTGAACGGGTGATTGTGTGTCATTTGGGGAATGGTGCGAGTATGGCCGCTTTGAAAAATGGACAATGTACAGCAACGACGATGGGCTTTACTGCATTAGATGGGATTCCAATGGGCACACGCTCTGGCAATATTGATCCCGGTGTGATTTTATATTTAGTTGAACAAGGTTTAGATGCAAAGCAATTAGAACATTTGTTGTATCACGAATCGGGTTTATTAGGGGTTTCGGGTATTAGCAACGATATGCAAGAATTGTTAGATAATCCAGCACCTGAAGCACAACAAGCCGTTTCCTTATTTAACTATCGTATTGTACGTGAAATAGGTTCGCTCTGTGCCGCCATTGGTGGCTTAGATGCCTTAGTATTTACAGCGGGTATTGGCGAGCATTCACCACAAGTCCGAGCGCAAATTTGTCAGCAAAGCGCATGGTTGGGTGTTGAATTAGATGTTGTAGCAAATAATCAAACGGCAACTAAAATCAGTACCGATGCCAGTCAAGTTTCAGTATGGGTGATTCCAACCAACGAAGAAAAAATGATTGCGCAACATACTTATGATTTGTTAGAACTTTAAGCTTATATTGAGCTGTCAATATCTTCGCCATAGAAACTACAGAAGAATATCAGTGATTGGAGTGCGAAATTTATTTTGCATTCCTTGAGAGCTTAATAAAATGGCAGTGAAACCCACCAAATACAGGACTGCCGATCCAACGAGCCCTATAGTCGTTTTACTTTAAAGTGATACAGGACTGGCAGTCCTCGATTTTAAAACTGACTGATATTTTAAATTATAAAAGGACTGCCAGTCCTAACACATAAATCAAAATTGACTATAATATAAAAATTACCGCACAAATAAAGGCACAAGTACCAAAGACACGATACACATCAATTTAATCAAAATATTCAATGAAGGGCCTGACGTATCTTTAAACGGATCGCCTACCATATCGCCGACAATCGCAGCTTTGTGACGTTCAGAACCTTTGCCATCACCTTTGTAACCACTTTCGATTTGTTTCTTGGCATTATCCCAAGCACCACCCGCATTAGCCATCATAATCGCCATCAAAATACCTGTGGTTAAAGCACCTGCTAACATACCACCTAATGCAACTGGGTCAAATAAACCCACTAAAACAGGCGCAGTGACGGCAATCAAGCCCGGAGCAATCATTTGTCTCAATGCGGAATTAGTGGAAATTTCGACACAGCGTTTATGGTCAGGCTTGGTTTTACCTTCCATGATGCCATCGATTTCACGGAATTGGCGACGCACCTCTTCAACCATTTCCATTGCTGCTTTACCAACTGAAGTCATGGTCAATGAAGTAAATAAGAAGGTCAACATACCACCGAGGAATAAACCAACAATCACAGGTGGATTGGTTACATCGATGCTAAATGTTTGTAGTGCTTCAATGCCTTTTTCCGTGGCCAAATGTTCCACTGCGGTTTTATAGGCAGCAAATAAAGACAAGGCGGTTAACGCGGCTGAACCAATCGCAAAACCTTTACCAATTGCCGCCGTTGTATTACCTACTGCATCCAGCTCATCGGTGATGTCACGCACTTCTGGAGGCAATTCTGCCATTTCTGCGATACCGCCTGCATTATCAACAATAGGCCCGTAAGAATCGACCGCAACCACAATCCCTGTAATCGATAACATACCAACCGAAGCCATTGCAATACCGTATAAACCAGCGAAATTAAACGCTAAAATAATTGTAATCCCAATCACGATAATCGGCGTTACAGTCGATTCCATGCCCATGGCTAAGCCTTGAATAATGGTGGTAGCTGGGCCTGTTTTCGCTGCATCGGCAATCATATTGACAGGACGTTTGTGTTTTTCAGTGTAATAACCTGTTTCAAACGCAATCACTAAACCTGCAACTATACCCGCTAAAATCGCCCAAAATACGCCAATATTCAAACCTAATAGATAAATCACTGCATAAGAACCCGCCAAGGCCAGCAAGCCTGCAATACGTGTCCCGTTTTCCAGTTTAGAATAGACTTTACTAGGATCATTAGTACGCACTGTGAAAATCGCAATAATGCTTGCAATAATACCCACAGCAGAAATTAAAATCGGCGCGACCACATAACTATCTGGATTACCGCCTAATTCTTTAGCAGCAAGCACACCTAAAATGATGGTAGCGATGATTGAACCAACATAAGATTCAAATAAATCTGCGCCTAAACCTGCGACATCACCCACATTGTCACCGACGTTATCGGCAATAGTGGCGGGATTACGTGGATCATCTTCAGGGATACCCGCTTCAATTTTACCAACAATGTCCGCACCAACATCCGCCGCTTTAGTGTAAATACCACCGCCAACCCGAGCAAAAAGCGCGATAGAAGACGCACCCATACCAAATCCTGTGATGATACTAATGCCTTCGGTGAAACTGACTAAAAGGAGAGAAATACCTAATAAACCCAAACCTGCTACCGCCATGCCCATCACTGCACCACCAGAAAATGCTACGTCTAAGGCACGAGCTAAACCGCCTTCTTGTGCTGCCATTGCGGTACGCCCATTAGCGCGAGTCGCAATCCGCATACCGATGTTACCTGCCACTGCGGATGTAATCGCACCTAACACAAAGGTGACTGCAATCAATTGATTCGGCATGAATAAAGCCAACAGAATCGCAACCGCAATCACAAACAAAATTAAAATACGATATTCTGCATCTAAAAATGCCATTGAGCCTTCTCGAATCGCTTGAGTCAGCTCCTCAACTCGTGGGTTAGTGATTTTAAATTGCTCAACGCGACGGCTGTTGATCCATGCCATCAGCAAGGCCAGTATCCCGACCCCTACGCCAATATAAACGAGGTTTACCCCAGAAAAGTCCAACATGTGTTCACTCCTTCCTTATGTGGTAAAAAACTAACTTATTATTTATTGTTATTAGATACTTCGTCCGTTAGAGCAGTACTACCCTCAGGTTGATTTGTTGAAAAATAATGGTTTAAAATAAAACGTCTAATTTCCTATCCAAAAATGAAATAATCTCTGTATTAATGATGGTTTGAATCTTTAGTTGTCATAGGGGCGCATCACAATCAAATGACGTTGTGCGGAAAGTTGTGGCACTTGTAATACGATGGTTTCTAATTTCACAGGCAAGTGCATCAATTCGGCAATCTCTTGTTCAGGATATAGCCCCTTCATGGCTAGAATACTACCTTGTGGCTCACAAAGCTCTTCAGTTTGGGCAAGAAAATCATGCAAACTGGTATAAGCCCGACAAATAATGCTTGAGAATCGGCTGCTAGGTTCAAAGTCTTCAATCCGTGCATGTTCTAAGTGCACATTGGTTAAATTTAATTCTGCCACCACTTGTTGTACAAAACGAATTTTCTTACTACTGCTATCGAGCAGGGTGCACTCCCAATCTGGATGTACAATGGCTAACACCAATCCTGGCAACCCAGCACCCGTTCCTACATCTAAAATTCGCCGCCCTGAAATATGTGGTACAACTGCTAAACTATCCAATAAATGTTTTGGAATCATTTCTGAAAAATCAGTGATTGCTGTAAGATTATAAACGTGATTCCATTTCTCCAGTAATCGTAAATAACCCAATAACTGTGCTTGAGTTGTCTCAGACAAACTTAGGTCTAATGTCTGAATACCTTGTTGCAATATTTCGCTATAGCTCACAGTTGTTAAACCTTAAAAGTACCAAATGAATTTGTGTTTCAGAAATTATAAGCTAGGTCACACAATAGAGAAAGTATTGATATGCTGGGAAGCAGGCTTAGCACAAATAAAATACCATGGATGTGATTTTGCACTTGCATATCCGTATCAGTTTCTTACAATCAAAGCTTAAATTTTTTCAACTAATGAGGATTTTATGATGCACTATTTACGTTGGTCTTGGTTGCCCGTGATGTTAATGTTAACTGCGTGTGTGACAATTAATGTGTATTTCCCAGCGGCAGCGGCTGAAAAAGCCGCAGATCAAATTATTGATAAGGTTTGGGGTGAAGAAGAGCAAGAAGCACAAAGCTCTGATACACAATCGAGTATTGCTATACCATTGTGGGCACAAGCCTTGGATATATTAGTACGTCCTGCTCATGCAGTAGAATTCAATGTTGATATTTCTAGCCCTGCAATTCAGGCAATTCAAGAAGCGATGCAAGTCCGTCATCAACAGTTAGAGTCGTATTATAATAATGGTGGGATTGGTTTAACTTCAGATGCGTTGATCGTATTACGTGCACCAAATAAAGTACCTTTGCGCTCACGCAATGAAATTAAAAAATTAGTCGACGATGAAAATAATGATCGTTTAGCCTTATATCGTGAAATTGCCAATGCCAATGGGCATCCTGAATGGGAAGCTCAAATCCGTGATACATTTGCGGCACGCTGGATTGACCGTGCCAAATCAGGTTGGTGGTATCAAGATACAGATGGAAATTGGCTACAAAAAGCAAATTAATATGTAATTCTATTATTTAGAAAGTGCAGGCTGGCAGCGAATTTTATATGTTATAGTCAATTTTGTTTTGGGTATTAGGACTGGCAGTCCTATAAAACTTTAAATATCAATTACTTTTAAAACCAAGGACTGCCAGTCCTGTATCATCTTAGAATAAAACGACTATATCACTGCCAGCCATCCAAAATAATCGCTTGCAATAAAATAGCGGGTTCAAGCTTCAGAACGGATTTTTTACCATTGTGCAGCTAATTTTTTCAAAATATCAACTGTAATGTAACTTGCATCACCTACATCGCCAGCAATAACTTCCATTGGCTGATTAGGTTCTCCTAAATTATTGAGTATGACTTCAGCACCTGTAAAGTCTTCATGCTGAGTATAACCACTGAATGTAATAATCGTAGGCAAATTAGCACCTTTTGCTGATTTCAAACCGTTAATAGAATCTTCAAAGGCAATACATTCGTTGGCAGGTAATTGCAAACCATCTAATGCCAATTGATACACATCAGGCGCAGGTTTTTTCTGCTTAACCATATCACCTGCAGCCACTACTTTAAACCAACTCATGGCTTCTGGGTCTAGGTTGTAAGCTAATAAAGCTTCTATATTTTTAGGGCTGGTCGTGGTTGAAATAGCCAGTGTTAAACCTGCTTCTCTAGCTTCTTGAAATAAACGTGCAATGCCGGGGCGTAACGGAACATCATCATTAACCATAATATCGTAGTAACGTGCAGTTTTGTCTTTATGCAACTCAGCGATAAATGTATCTAAATCATCCACTTCAGGTACAGCTGCACCAAAGTCATTAATATAATAACGAATCCGTTCTTTACCACCTGTGACTTTAAGTAGTTCGCCGTATAATTCTTCAGACCAATACCAATCCAATCCAAATTGCTTAAAAGTTGCATTAAATGCCACCCGATGTGCATCACGCTCAGTCTCAGCTAATGTGCCATCTACATCAAAAATCAATGCTTTAAGTTCTGCCATCCTGACCATCCTAATTGGGTTTGTTATTGTTAGAATCCTAATTATAGCGAATTGTTGAGCAATCCAGTATGCTAAAAAAGATAATCATTTTTATAAAATTAACTTATGGAATCAAATTGATATAATCAGCAGTGGCTGGCTGTATAATGGCATAATCACTTTATGAACCATTAATCAACAAAGGATGCTGAATGAAAGTTGCATTATTAGGCACTGGATTGCTCGGTGCAGCAATGGTTAAACGTTTCCATATTCAAAATGTAGATATTACGGCGTGGAATCGTAGCCAAGATAAATTAAAGCCATTGCAACAAGCGGGTATCAAAACCACTGAGACCGCACTAGAAGCAATTGAACAAACAAAGGTCATTATATTGATGCTGACGGATGCTACAGCGATTCAAGCGGTATTATTGGAACAAGATAATGTAAGAGCAGCACTTAAAGGTAAAACCATTATTCAAATGGGCACAATTGCTCCACAGCAAAGCCGAAACTTAGCACAAACATTGGCTGAATATGATGTGGATTACTTAGAAGCACCTGTACTTGGAAGTATTCCTAATGTCAATGCAGGTCAATTGATTTCTATATTCGGTGGAACTAAAGCACAATTTGAGCAATGGCAGCCTTTATTAAGTCATCTTGGGTCTCAAGTGCATTATGTTGGGGAAGTAGGTAGTGCATCAGCAGTAAAGCTGGCCTTCAATCATTTTATTGCTTCACTGGCAACAACATTTGGTTTAAGTTTGGCGATGGTTAAAGCAAATGGTTTAGATGTTGAACAATTTATGAATATTTTGCGAGATAGTGCGCTATATGCTCCAACATACGATAAAAAGTTAAATAACATGTTGGAACGGCAGTTTGATAATCCTAATTTTCCAACTTCACACATGTTGAAAGATATTAATTTATTCCTTGATGAGACCCAGCAATTAGGTTTAAACGGGGTTGCAACTGAAGGGGTTCGGGATATTTTGCAACAAGCGGTCAATATGGGTTTTGGTGAACATGATTACTCTGCCTTATTTCAAGCGATTTCACCTGAAAGTTAGTCAGTTTTTGAGATTATTTCACTTAGTTTTAGATGATTTTCAATTGAATCTCGGTGGATGACGCTATGCTTATCCACCCTACACATATAATTCATGCTTTATCAAAAAATCCCTGAACTGCGTAAGATGAATAAAGTATTAGGATTATTGGCTGGAGATTTTATGAGGATGGAATGGACTATGAGCATGCTTGTTTAAATAGATAATCAAGATCAATTTGGCTGTAGAAAATTCTAAATGGCATGAGGCTTGAGTAAAACGAACTACATTTGGGAAGTTTAACCACATTATGTAAAATCGGTATACTGCACGAAATGTAATTCACTTCTAATAACATAAAAAAACTATTTTGACGGGGCTTTCAAAATCATGGGTTGGTAAAAATTTGGATTACCAGCTTCATCTTCAGATACGGCTAAATTGCCAAAGGGCACATAACCTTGGTCAATTTTCTCATTAATCTGAGAAACCATCAATCGTGTTGCCTGCGTTATACCAACACTACTGTTATCAGTAATAATAATATAACGTTCTTTCTTTTTTTTCGTTTCTGCCATGATATTCTCCTAAATGGGCGTTTGGATAGAATTGCTAATACCTGCCATTCTAACCCAAACCCACATTGTAGATAAACTAGAAGCTAAAACGTTTACCTACACCAATACCGAATACCCAAGGGTTAACATCAACATCAGTAGAAACGTTACCTAATGCACCTGAGTAGAAAGTTGCAGTTGTATCGATGTCCATGTATTTAACGTCAAGGTTAAAAAATAAATCATTACCTAAGTCATAATCCATACCGATTTGACCAACCCAGCCGAAAGAAGAATCTAATTCAACGTCTCTAACACCACCTAAACCTGTATCTAAAGATGAAGTTGCTTCTTCACTCAAGAACATTGTGTAGTTTAAACCAAGACCTGCATAAGGACGGAACTGGCTGTCTGGTAAAAAGTGATATTGTAAAATCAACGCAGGAGGTAATACGCGGGTTTCAATAATAGTGCCTAAAGGAGATAAAGTAGGACCTTTACCCACGATATCATGCTTGGAGCTAAGGTCTAATAATAATTCAACACCAATGTTTTGTGTCAACATATAAGTGAAATCGATATCTAAAGAATACGCATCTTCTACGTCTACTTCAGTGCCAGCAACTTCGCCACCAACAGCACTAGAAGTGACATTACCACTGTCAGCACTTGGGTTAATATTGATGATACGGCCACGAACTAATAAGTCACCTGTCTCTAAAGCTTGAACAGGTGCATTGATAGCTGTCAAACAGCCTGCCATAATAACGGGTAAGGAAAACTTGGCGAATTTTTTTAACATCAGTTTTGCTCCTAATTAATTGTTTATGATTTTTAGGTCATACCATCACGGTATAAACTTAAGAATTTGGTTGCAGAATTACCTATAAATTACTGCGTACTATTACAAAGGTGTGACAATTAGTCAACAGTTTGATGCAAGTTTACAACAAAAAAAATGATTTGCTGATATGCAACAACTTTTAAGGCCTAAATTGATATGGATGATACAGATAAACATTTTTTACCCAACTTTTGCAGCGCGTATTTAATTATTTCTGGAATTGTTTTGACCGAGCTGCTGGCTATCATGTTGGTACTCAGTCCTGTAGGGAAAGAAGGTTATGCATGGCATTATATTCAATACGAATTATTGCCTAGTTTAGGATGGACATCCCTGTTCATGCAAGCAGTTACACTGCTGAGTTTATCTATTTTATGTCTTACTAGAAAGTGGTTACGACAATTAGAAGATCAAAATATTGGCCCTATCTTGAGCTATTTATTTATCTTGCTGATGACTTGGCTTGCCAGTAAATTTGCTTGGGAATTAGAACATGCCTTTACCCATGTAGCAGACATTTACACTAATTATTATTCAATATTATTAACTAATTTGATTATTAGTAATTTGGTTAGCGGCATTGTACTAGGCTCTTGTTATTACAAAAAAATATGGAAAAATGGCACTCTTGTTTTAATTTATACTCTCATACTCATTCTCACCATTTTACTCACTGAATTACTCGCCGTACTCAATGCGTTGCAAAATAACCACAACCAAGTTATCGATCACCATTTGTTTCTTTTACGCAACTTAAGCATCAGTGCCATTGTCAGCGCCATTGTTTTACGCTATTTTTATATTCAATACCGTTGGAAAAAACAAACTGAGGCTACAGCCTATTCCAGAGTTCAAGCTTTACAAGCACGGATTCGCCCGCATTTCTTATTTAATAGTATGAATACGATTGCAAGTTTAATTCGCATTGATCCAGATAAAGCAGAACAAGCTGTGGAAGATTTATCAGAACTGTTTCGCGCCAGTTTGGGTGATGCTAGAGAAAAAGTAGCTTTAGAAGAAGAACTTGATTTATGTATCCAATATTTACGTATTGAAGGCTTACGCTTAGACGAACGATTGCAAGTAGAATGGAAAATTGATCGAGTACCACAAGATGCGTTAATCCCGCGTTTAAGTATTCAACCATTATTAGAAAATGCAATTTATTACGGTATCCAACCTTTACCAGAAGGTGGTATGATAGAAATTACGGGTCTTTTTGATGGTAAACAAATCCAGTTAGATATTGAAAACCCCTTAAGCCAGCAACCATTAAGCCACCAGAGTAAAGGACATGGGATTGCGCAACGCAATATTCACGAACGTTTACAAGCGTACTATGGTCAATTAGGCAGCTTAAGCGTCAGACAAGAACCCGATGTATATTGTGTTAGCCTACGTTTCCCATATCAAACAGACTTATGAAAATATTAATTGTTGATGATGAACGTCTTGCGCGCGAACGCCTCACAGCCTTAGTACATGAATTAGGCTTAGGCAATGTCGTTGGAGAAGCAAGCAATGGTAAAGAAGCCTTAAGTGCAGTTCATGCCTATCAGCCTGATGTCGTATTATTAGATATTAGGATGCCGGGGATGGATGGTATGCAAGTGGCGCAAAGGTTAGTGAATTTATATCCCCAACCGATTGTGATTTTTACAACCGCCTATAACGATCATGCGTTAGAAGCTTTTGAGACGCAGGCCGTTGATTATTTGGTCAAACCGATACGCAAAGACCGCTTACAACAAGCCTTAAAACGTGCTCAAGCTCTGCTACAAAAACCTTCTACTGCAGACGATACACCAAGAGCAACTGCACGTAGTCACATTAGTATTAATGTCAGAAGTAATTTAAAATTAATTCCAGTGGGAGAAATTTTTTACTTCTCTGCTGATGAAAAATATGTCATTTTACATTGGAAAGAAGGCGAAGCTCTGCTAAGTGAGACCTTAAAAGACTTAGAAAAAGAGTTCGCAGGTCAATTTTTACGCATTCATCGTAGCACGTTGGTTGCAGTCAATTATATTTCGAGCTTGGTTAAGGACAATAACGGGCGTTGTTACATCACCTTGCGCGACCAGCCTACACGTTTAGAAATTAGCCGTCGTCACTTACCGACAGTGCGAAAAGTGCTAAAAGATATGCGTTTATCTAGTTTTTAGGCGATGCAGGACAAAATTAATGGTTTTGCTACACAGCATTCGAGATAGGGCGTGATTATGCAACACATTGGGTTTATCGTTAAGTCCCTCATCGCTTTTATTGTTATCAATGGCTTATTCATTACTCAATTATATGCGGATGATGCTTATAATGAGTATCATATTAAAGCAGCGTTTTTGTACAATTTAACTTTAATGATAAAATGGCCTGATGAACGTTCAAAAACGCGGATTTCAGACCCATTGGTTATTTGTACTTTAGGAGAAGACTCATTTGGTTCACTGCTGGACACAATAAAAGAAAATACGGTTAGAAAGCGTAGTCTCATCTTAAAGCGAAATATTGAATTAAACCAAAGCCAAAATTGTCATGTCCTGTTTATTGTCCGTGCTGAAAAAGATAATGTCAGTAAAATTTTATCTTATGTAAAAGGTCTACCGATTTTAACCGTGAGTGAAATACCTAAATTTGCGAATGACGGTGGTATGATTAATATGGTTAAGCGACGCAATCGGGTTAAATTAGAAATTAATCTAAAAGTGTTAAAACAAGTCCAGCTCTATGCTAATGCGCGCCTCCTCGTGTTAGCAAAGATTGTTGATAAATAGTTTATGGATTGATTTGTATGACTGCATTGGGTGTAATACAAAAATCCAGCTTAATATCATGGGATTGAATATCATCAATCTGTTCTACAGGTTCAAATAATGACAAACCAATTTTAATCACATCCGTTCGGCATTCTGCCAAAAATTTATCATAGAAGCCCTTGCCATATCCAACCCGATTACCCTGATTATCAAAGCCTAATAAAGGAATTAATACCATGTCTATCGTTTCAATTGGGCACGCTTGAGCTTTGATAGGTTCATCGATTCCCCATTGATTTTGAATGAGTTGTGTATCTGAAGTCAGAAAATAATGGCTTAAACTATTGTGCTGAATATCTACTCTAGGAACGGCAATATTGATTTTAGGAAATTGCTGAAATAACTGATTAATAATCAGCCATGTATTGATTTCATTTTTTTTGATAATAGGTAGAAAAATGTGCACTGTTTCACAATGAATAGGAATATTGTTAAAAAATTGCTTTTGTATTGCTTGGCTGGTTTGTTCTAAGGCCTGAGTTGTTAATCGTTTACGTTTTTGTAAAAATTGTTTTCTTAAAGCTTTTTTATTCATTATTTTTGTTAATTCTTAAATGGATAACATATTGAATATATAATATTTTTTGTATTATATCAATCCGACAGTTCAGATAATTTATTAGAGTACTAAATAAAACCTTATTACCAATGAACTATAGCCAAACAACCTTGAGCTATACTCAAGATAAAGAAATAAGGAGAAATTGTAATGAAAAACCAAGTGCAGTTTCAAAAATAGGGTAGTGCTATCAAAGTAGCATTACCTAGAAATTTAAGGTCTTCTGGGTAACGTTTAGAAAAAAAGCCTACTTCTTGAGCTGGAAGTAAAGTTTCATCCATAGCAATAGGCCAACCATTTGTGTGTTGTAAAAAAGCTTTATAGGAAGGTGGTAAATGTAGACCTAAGTTTGTTTCAAGCTGCTGTATATCCAACTCAGAAACTTGAAAAAATTGAAGCTCAACCTTTTTCATTTTTATTACATTATTACCCACAGGTGGAGTATTTTTTTCCTAGAAAGTTTTCCAAAAACAAATATCTTCATTACAAACATACTCATCCCACTCAATTCTATTTGCCCATTGAGCAAGAAAAGGTTGCCACTCAAATTGATTAGACAACGCAATCTCCTTTATATACTTTAACCAGAGCTTAGTACGAAAAAACATACCAAACCCAAGTTATCTTTAAGGAATACATTAAACGGCTGAATTGAAAATTAAATGTAAAATGATTTTTCCCAGTACAGGACATAAACTAATTTTGGATAGTTTCAGCTTAAGAAAACAATGACATAAAAAAGCTGACAGTCTGTTGCAGATTGCCAGCTTTTTTTCACTTAGTTAGGTATGTACTAAACAATACGTTTTTTTACATAACTACCCGGTGCAGCTTCAACTTCTTTATACTTATCACTGCCTAATGCTGTAGGCGCATCAACTTCAGTACCACCGCGTTTCTTCAACCAAGCAGTCCAGTGATTCCACCAGCTACCTTTTTCAGATTTAGCAGTTTCTAACCATTGATCCGCACCTTTACCTAATTCACCGCCATGCCAGTAATTGCGTTTGTTCTTCGCAGGAGGATTAATTACACCTGCAATGTGACCACTTGCACCTAATACAAATTCGATGTTACCAGAGAACAATTCTGTACCTGTGAAAGTCGATTTCCAAGGCGCAATATGATCGTCAATGGTAGATAAGAAGTAAGAAGGTGTTTTGATGCTAGTTAAATCAATCGGCACACCACACATTTCTAATGCGTTAGATTTAATTAACTTGTTTTCTAAATACAAATTGCGTAAGTAATCACTATACATATTTGCAGGTAAATTAGTTGGATCGCTGTTCCAATATAAAATATCAAATGGCGCAGGGTTTTGACCTTTTAAGTAGTTATTCACCACATAAGACCAAATCAAATCATTCGCACGAATCATGGAAAATGCTAAGGATAAATCTTTACCTGGTAAGATACCTGATTGTTTCAATTGTGCTTCACGTTGAGCCACTTGGCCTTCATCGATAAATACACTTAAATCACCCACATCAGAGAAGTCTAACATGGTAGTAAAGAAGGTTGCAGAAGCAATGCTAGTATGAATTTTCTTCGCGTGCATCACAGCTAACGCAGAAGTTAATAATGTACCGCCAACACACCAAGAAACCGTGTTTAATTTTTTCGCACTGGTGATTTCTTGAATTACTTTAGTCGCTTGGATAATACCATCTTCTAAATAATCATCCCAGCATATATCTTTCATTGACTCATCAGGGTTAATCCAAGAAATCAAAAATACGGTGTTACCTTGGTCAACTGAGTACTTAACAAAAGAGTTTGCAGGCTGTAAATCTAAAATATAGAATTTGTTGATTGAAGGTGGAACAATTAACAAAGGACGGTCAGAGACTTTTTCAGTCGTTGGTTTGTACTGAATAAGCTGCATCATGCGATTTTGATAAACCACAGCACCTTCAGATGCACCGATGTTTTTGCCTAATTCAAATGCCGATTCATCCGTCATCGTAATGCGACCTTTGCTCATGTCTTCAAGCAAATTACGCAAACCGTTCAATAAACTTTGACCTTTAGAATCCACTGCTTCCCGCATCACTTCAGGGTTAGTGACCGCAAAGTTAGTAGGAGACATCGCATCGATGAAATACTTAGTGTAAAACTCTAATTTCTTCTTATTTTCATCATCTAAGTGCGCGTACTCAGACCATTGATTTAATGACTTAGAAGCCAATAAATAAGATTGCTTAATGTAATCAAATATAGGATTTTCGTTCCATTCTTTATCAGAGAAACGACGATCACCACGTTCGGGTTCAAGCTTAGAGATACCAGGGACTGCCTCAATGTTGACGTTAAACAACTTGCCCCACAAATTAAGCTGTTCTTGTTGATATTGCGCCATCATTTGAAGCCATTCTTGAGGGTTTTCCATCGCTTGGGATGCAACAGAATTCCACGCTTGGCTAAATTCTTTAACCATTTCTTGCGCTTGACTGGAGGCAAAACCACCAAATACTTCACTTGCTTGCTCATTAAATGCTTTGATTACTTCTTCTGGATTAGTAAAATTTGGCGGTGTACTCATTTGAAGGTCTCCGTTTTGCAATCTGGGTATACAAATCTGTCAAGTATTATAGCTGTGTATTATGATTATTTATAGTTATGATGTTAATTATTTTATGGCTACTACTAACTACCGCCACCACCACAACCACCGCCGCAGCCGCTACCGCCGCCAGCATAACCACCTGTTGCAGCCCCGATAGTATCCGTTGTTGCAAAGGTATTTTGGAATGAAGAAAACATGGTAATCCCACTCAAAGCTGAAATACCATATAAGGCAACACGCAAGGCTGGGTCTAAACCATCATCAGGATTTTCACTTTTTGCCCATGCAAAGCGTTCTTGCATTTTCTTCACATGAATAAGGCCTAAGCGAGTATTGCGACTGGGCTTAATCAAATAATGGGTTGCAACAACAGCAGCAACTAGAGCCGCTAAAATAAAAATAAAAGGCTCATCAGCAAACATGCTGTGATAAATTTTAGCACCCGCAGCGGCAAACATAAGAGCCAAAACCATAAACTTTGCAATAGAGGCACGGTCAAGATGATCTTCTTTAAACTTAAGGTGCATTTTCTCTAATTTACGGTTAATGGGACGAATTAAAGGGTCTAATTTCTTACACAAAGTCGCATCAGTAAAAAACTCAGCGGGTCTACGGGCTGTCCAAGTAAATTGATAAATTGCATCTTCAATTTCACCTCGTGGGTCATCTGTTGCCACATTAACCCTTTGCACTTTTGGGTTTGCACTGTTGCGATCACTAGCCAGTAAGCCACGATGCCATAAATTGAATAATGCAGTGTGAATCACGCCTTTGCGACCATCACGCAGTGCAGCCAATTCAAAAGAATTTAATTCTTCTTCTGAAGGTAATTTATATTGGCTTGAACCATCCGCATTGACCCAAAACCAGCCAACAGCAATACACGTCATTGCAAACAAGCCAAAATAGATGAGAAACTCTCCCATTGGCATTTCTAGCAAAAAATCAAGCATAGAACATCTCCAAACATAAGTAAGGGTTTATGAAAACGGCCAAAAATTGTTAACTTTTGAATACTTCATTACGCAAAACCAATGCCTATATAAAAACATTATTTTTATTACCTTACATCACTGGTTTTGTAGATATTGTTTGTAATGTTCGCAATCTTTATAATCTGTACATTCAGCATAAATATATAAGCAGTGGTCTTTAATATTGAAGCCATGTTGTTCTGCAATGATTTTTTGACGTTCTTCAATAATATTGTCAGAAAACTCGATAATTTTACCACATTTGATACACAGCAAATGATCGTGGTGTGCAGTTTCAGCCAGTTCAAACACTGAAATACGTCCATTCTCAAAATAATGCCGAATCACTAAACCTGCAGTTTCAAATTGAGTTAATACGCGATATACGGTGGCCAAGCCGATTTCTTCACCTGAATTGGAGAGGGCTTTATACACTTCTTCCGCACTCATGTGGCGTGTACGGCTATTTTCAAGTAATTCTAAAATTTTCATACGTGGATGGGTTACTTTTAATCCCAACCGTTTTAAATCAGCACTTTCCATTCAAAATATCCAATGTGTTTTTAACAAGCATGGCCAATCAGGGACTGGCAGTCCTATAAACCTCAAGTTTTAGCATAACGTTTATTTGCTGACGTAATCAATACGCCAGCAATAAAAATCAAAATTGAACCCATAAAAAAGCGGTAATCAATCCATTCATGCCAAAAAATCCAGCCGTATATGGTAGCAAAAATAATTGAGGCATAAGTGAAAACAGCAAGCTGTGAAGTTGGGGCAAGTTTAAAGCCTTTGGTCATACAAAGCTGCGCAATCGTACCAAAAACACCAAGTAAAAGCATTAAAATCAGGGCTTCAGAGTTGGGTGTTACCCATGCCCATGTCATTGGAACAGCCGAAACTATCGAGCCTATCGTAGTAAAATAAAATACGATTCGGAGACTAGGCTCTGTTGCGGACATACGTTGAATGCTAGATTTACTCAATGCGGCAAACATACTACCTAATACGCTGATCCATGCAATGGAGGAGACATTAATATCAGGGCGTAAAATCACCATAACACCAATGAAACCCAACAATATAGCCCAGATTGTCATCATAAAAATTTGTTCCCCAAACCAAAAAAAGGTAATAAATGGGATAAAAAACGGGGCAGTTTGTTTTAATAATGCCGCTTCACTTAAGGGTATGTGAGCAATAGCATAGTAATAACAATACATAGAACTGAGTCCCGATAAGGAGCGTAGTATATGTAAGTGTGGAATGTTTGTGGCAAGCTTTTGTTTACCTTGAGGTAATATCCATGGGAGCAAAAGCATCATCACAAAAAAATTGCGGAAAAACACAATTGATTCATTTGGAAGGTGAGAGGCTGCCATTTTGACCACGACAGCCATAGACGCAAATGAGAATTCAGCCGCTAATACGAAGAAAACGGCTAAGGTAAATTGTGAGGGCACAGTTAGTTAGATGTCTCCGATTCGGGGAAATGAGTTGCGAGTAAATTCACTAAGGCAATCCCATCCGCAGGTTGCAAATAATGTCCACCAGCACTGGGCACTGTGATTGCGTGCCCACGTAGTGCAGGAATATTATTCATATCTTGGCTATAGGCAGGTACAAGTGCTGTCCAGAAGCTGTCTTCATTGGCACGCACAATTGAAATATAACGTGCTTTAGGGTGTGAGGTGCGATTCAGATGAAACAATGGTGTAGTAGGATATTCTCGACTGACATCCCAGTATAAATCACGCGAGCGATTAATTGTACCTAATCCGATTAATGGCGTAACCCAGCCCAGTGGACTGTCAGCGATCCATTTGCCTATTTCAGCTTTATCTGTGCCCAAATGCGGACTAGCGATAGTGATTAGGCCTTTAATTGGGAACTGTCCATTTACCATACTTAAACGTGCAACCACACCACCTAGAGAATGTCCAACTAGAATTATTTCATCATCAGTATGGGCTTTTTGAATCCCTGTTAAAAAGTAATCTAACCATTGGGATTGAATTGGAAGTGGCGCTTCGGAAGGCAGTGTGATGGTATATAAATGGCGGTCAGAAGGATAGGCAGCACCTGTAGGTGGCAATGCCGCATTAACGAATAAATGTCCTTGATCTTGCCAGCCTGCTTGCTGTAAATGTGACACAATGCCAGCAGTTCGCCAGCCACTGCCTTCACTCCAGTAACCATGAACCAGCACTAATACTTGTCCTGCGGTCGCTATGTTTAAATTGAGTAATAAAAAGCATGTAATAAGTAGTTGATAAGTACGCATAATGTCCTCCAACAGTGTTGAACTTACAGCACCTCAACTCATGGCACTGCTGTAGGAATTATTATGGAAACACATAATCGCCACAATATAATATTTTTTATCGTTCATTGATTCTATTTTTCAGGTTTTATTTGAACGTATTTTTCGCATTTTTAATTGAATAATAGTTCGGACAATTAATTTAATAAATAACAATAAAATCAATTGAATAATGTTTTAAATACAGTCTTTTACGCACAATTTCCAAAAACTTAAAAATATAAGGTGAATATAGGAACGGCTCAAAAATGAATATAATGAGTCAGCGATCATGCGCCATGTTCCTATTCTACAGTCAGTGGAAAACACCTTGCTATAGTCGTTTTATTTTAAAGTGATACAGAACTGGCAGTCCCTAATACCCAAAACGAAACTGACTATATCCTACATATTACAACCGTAAAGTTAAGAAAAAATGCTTATTTTGGAACAATTCTTAGTTATTGGAGTGTAAGATTTATCCTGCTCCTGCAAACTTAACTTCATGGCAGTGATAAAATGAGATCGCATAAATGGAATGATTTATGTAGGGTGGAATAGATGTATCTCAAAACATCTGGATAACATCACAACATCGTATTCCATCTTTTGCGATAGTTACCCGCTACCTCATTGGTGGAAAACGCTGCGCTATTCCACCCTACACTATAAATACTAGATATTGTGCAATCAGATTTGCGTAACGTGAGTTAGTAAGTTCGATGCACTGAAAAATGGGCTAATGCTAGTAGAGCTTGTTTATATTCAGAGTCAGGAATTGGTTTTAAGGCATTGACGGCTAATTCTGCTTCTTTTTGTGCCGCTTCCATCGCTAAATCAATTGCGGGTGTTGCACGAATTGCCGCAATCACATCATCAATATATTCTTTACCGCCATTAATAATCGCATCCCGTAAAATCTTTTGCTGCTCTGGCGTGCCTAAACGTAAAGCATAAATCAAGGGTAAGGTGGGTTTACCTTCGACTAAATCATCACCAATATTTTTACCAATGTCTTCGGAACTTGAACCGTAGTCAAGCGCATCGTCAACAATTTGGAACGCTGTACCTAAGTGCATACCAAAATGAGACACTGCAGTTTCATATTCCTCAGAGTGATTACCAATGACTGCACTGAGTTGTGCCGCCGCTTCAAATAATTTCGCGGTTTTAGAACGAATCACTTGTAAATAATCATCTTCGGTAATATCGGGTTCATGACAATTCAATAGCTGTAATACTTCACCTTCTGCAATCACATTCGTTGCATTGGCTAAAATATCCATGACGCGCATATCACGCACGCCAACCATCATTTGAAATGAGCGTGAGTATAAAAAATCACCCACTAACACACTGGCCTCGTTACCCCAAATATTATTAGCCGTTTCTTTGCCTCGACGCATGTCAGAAGCATCAACCACATCATCATGTAGCAAAGTTGAAGTGTGAATAAATTCAATCACTGTGGCTAAAGTAATGTGATGTTGACCTGTATAATTCAAGGCTCTTGCACAGAGCAGGTGCAACATGGGGCGCAACCGTTTGCCACCGCTATTGATAATATAGTGGCTAATTTGGTTGACCAACACAACATCGGAACGTAGACGAGTACGAATTAACTCATTGACTGCCTGCATATCATCACTGATAAGGCGTTGGATAGCTGCAACATCCATCATGATTGTAGTATTTTGTCCTAGTTAGTGGTAAGGTGATTGTTTTGCTATATTTTAAGTATGATGAGCCAAACATTCATTATTTTAGGTAGTCTCAATGCGTTTTTAGCTGTGGCACTGGGTGCATTTGGTGCACATGGATTAAAACCCATTTTATCTGAAAGCCTGATGGCAATTTATCAAACAGGAGTGCAATATCATAGTATGCACGCGCTGGGGCTAATCGGTATTGGCATCTTAGCACAAAAAGCCCAAAATTCATTATTTCTTAAATTATCTGGCTGGCTATTACTGGCGGGTATTATACTTTTTTGCGGTAGTTTATACGCTTTGGCAATGACTGAAATCCGTAAATTGGGCATTATCACACCATTCGGCGGTATCAGTTTTTTACTAGGCTGGCTAAGTTTAACCGTTGCAGCTTATCGAGATTGTTAATTCCGTCGTTTCCTCAATCAATCGATTTTACCCATTCATGATATGAGCTGCCGTTTTTTGTATCAATTTTTCGGACGGGCTGTCTTACAATATAAAATGTCATATAACAATTTACAGTAAATCTACGACTGCTCAGCATCATAAATGAGTTGTGCAAAAATAATGTATATTATTCTGCTGGAAACACACCTGTAGATAAATATCGATCACCTCGGTCACACACGATAGCAACAATAATCGCATCATTGACTTGCTGAGATAATTGCAACGCAGCTGCCACCGCGCCACCTGATGAAATTCCTCCCAAAATACCCTCTTGTTTGGCTAGTTGACGCGTGGTTTCCTCTGCATCATATTGATTGACATCAATAATTCTATCAACCCGCGAAGCATCAAAAATTTTAGGTAAATATTCTTGTGGCCAACGACGAATACCGGGAATACTTGCACCTTCAGCAGGTTGCACCCCGACAATTTCAACCTCAGCACTTTGTTGTTTCAAATAACGTGATGTGCCCATAATCGTACCCGTTGTTCCCATGGAACTGACAAAATGAGTCACTTTACCTTGGGTGTCGCGCCAAATTTCCTCACCTGTAGACATATAATGTGCCAGCGGATTATCTTCATTATCAAATTGATTAAGAATTCTACCCTTGCCCTCAGCTTCCATTTTAATCGCTAAATCGCGTGCACCTTCAATCCCTTCTTCCTTAGTCACAAGAATGATTTCAGCCCCATAAGCTTTCATTAACATTTTCCGCTCAACACTCATATTTTCTGGCATAATCAAAATCATCTGATAGCCTTTTACGGCTGCAACCATTGCCAATGCAATCCCAGTATTACCGCTGGTTGCTTCAATTAAAGTGTCCCCCAGCTTAATATCACCACGTAATCCAGCTTGTTGAATCATGCTATAGGCTGGACGATCTTTAACTGAGCCTGCGGGATTATTACCTTCTAATTTTACCAATACAGTATTTTTAGGATTAGGATTTAAACGTTGTAAGCGGACTAAAGGTGTGTGACCAATATGTTGTTCTATTGTAGGAAAGTCCATCATTTATTATGTCTCGTATGTGGATCAATAAAATAATTTTATAGCATATTTAGAGTAGCTTAGATAGGTTTTCAACAAAAGATGTTTTAATTCAAGCTCTTTTTTATATATTCTAAAGCGACTTAACTTATACCTATCTAGCTTGTAAATTTATCTAAAACAACCAATACTGTAAATCTACAACTATTTTGCATTTCACTATTAAATTAAACGCTTTTTAATACAATTGCTCATTGCTAATTCGCTACCGACTTGATAAATTAACTTGTTAAGATTTCACTCTACCGTATTTTAAGGAGTATTCAATACCTCATGGCACGTTTAACTGTTGAAGATTGTTTAAATCATGTCGATAACCGCTTTAATCTGGTGCTGTTAGCCAGTAAACGCTCACGCCAAATTTCAATGGGTGCAACGCCTCTTGTCCCAGAAGAAAAAGATAAACCAACGGTAATCGCATTACGTGAAATTGCAGAAGGCAAAATCACTCAAGATACTGCTGACAAGTCTGGAGGCAGGGTTAAATAAGTTATGTCTGACTCGCCACCGATAGGACCTCCACGTCTCTATATTAATGATTTATGCCAACTACTTGAAAGTTATCTACCACAAGGACAAGTTCAAGAAGTTTACCGTGCTTACGCTTTTGCAACTGAGGCACATCAAGGACAGATTCGCCGTTCTGGTGAGGATTTTATTCATCATCCAATTGCGGTTGCTTATAATTTGGCACAATTTCACATGGATATGGAAGCTCTGTCGGCAGCGTTACTGCATGATGTCATTGAAGATACAGGCAATAGCAAACAAACCATTATCGATGAATTTGGCGAGACGATAGCGGAATTAGTTGATGGTGTCAGCAAGCTGAATCGGATGGAATTTGAAACCCGTGAACAAGCTCAAGCCGCAAGTTTCCGAAAAATGGTTTTGGCGATGAGTCGGGATATTCGGGTGATTATCATCAAATTAGCCGACCGTTTACATAATATTCGCACCATTGGGGTGATGAAGCCCGCTTCTCGACGGCGTATTGCCAGAGAAACTTTAGATATTTATGCCCCGATTGCCAGCCGTTTAGGTATGAATAATGTACGTTTGGAATTGGAAGATTTAAGTTTTGCGGCCTTATATCCATTACGCTACAAAATAATTAAAAAACGTTTGGCACGGATTCGAGATAAACGCGCCGAACACTTTAAATCAATTAATGAAGCCCTTAAGAAACGCTTAGAAACCTATGATTTATCCTATTTAGAAATTCAAGAGCGCGACAAATATCCCTATACAATTTATAAAAAAATTCGTGAATCCAAACAATTAATCTTATCCAGCAAATACCGCACTTTTCAGCAAATTACCCGTTCTTATGGTTTTCGCGTGATTACTGATAGCGTTGGTAATTGTTACCGAGCTTTGGGTGGTGTACACAGTTTGTATAAGCCTGTGCTGGGATGTTTTAGCGATTATATTGCAATTCCTAAACTCAATGGTTATCAATCATTACATACGATTGTTTTAAGCGCAGAATCAGGTCAGCAAGGTCAACAAATTGAAGTACATATCCGTACTCAAACCATGCACGAATTGACTGAATATGGTGTTGCTGCTTATGGCTTATATAATCGGCTGGATACACAGAATCAGCATAATACAGATTTTGAACAAACGCGCGAACGAGCAGCGGCTTGGATTCAAGGCTTAGTTGATATGCAGAAAAATGTAGAAGATTCACTGGAATTTATTAATCATGTCAAAAATGATTTATTGCCAGAAGAAGTCTATGTTTTCACGCCCAAAGGGAAAATTCAACAATTACCGAAAGGCGCTACAGGTTTAGATTTCGCTTACTCCATTCACAGTGCGGTGGGAAATCGCTGTATTGCGATTAAAATTGATGGTCAGTATGCACCATTATATAACACACTGATAAGTGGCCAAACAGTTGAAGTCTCTACCGCTGAATGGGCACGTCCAAGTCCCGATTGGCTGGATTTTGTCATCAGTGCCAAAGCCCGTAATCATATCGTACATTATTTGAAAAATCAGAATGCAAATAAGGCGATTGATTTAGGCAAGCGTTTATTGAGTAAACAATTATTGAAGTATGGTTTGTTTGCCGATAATGTTGAAGCAGCTCAACGTGAACATTTGGTGCAATATTTTAAAATGGGCAGTTGGGATTGTTTGTTAAAAGAAATTGGTTTGGGTAATTTGATGGCAATTGTGGTTGCAAGCCACTTTGATCCTGATGCAGATAAAGACCAGTTGTCAAAAGATTCTCATGTAATGAAGCCATTGATGATTACGGGTGATGAAGGGCGTGTGGTTTCATTTTCACGTTGTTGCCGCCCTATTCCGGGGGATGAAGTGATTGGCTATCCTTCTGCGGGTAAAGGCATTGCGATTCATACCAGCCAATGTAAGAACATGGTAACAGCTCGCCATACTCAGCCAGAAAAATTTTTACTGGTAACGTGGAGTCCAGAAATTAAGGGCGAATTCTTAGTTGATATACACGTGGAAGTAAGACATGAGCGTGGTGTATTAGCACAAATCAGTGCCTTGTTAGCGGATATGCACGTCAATATTGAAAATATTTCTAATGAAAATAAAGATGGTTTGTTTAGTATTTTGCGCTTATGCCTCGCAGTGAATAATCGAAAACATTTAGCTAGTATTATGCGGGCTTTAAAACAATTAAATATTGTTACTCGGGTACAGCGTTGTAAAAATTAAATGCTTTTCCTGATTACCAATACTATGTTGAAGAGAACTACAAGCCACAATTGATAACTTCTAATTTGCAAACTGTAGTTTACATATGATTGAAGTTCGCACAATAGAAATATTCAATAAATGGTTTGAAGGCTTATGAGACCGTCGAGCCAAAGCACGTATACAAGCCTGCATTGATAGATTGGAAATGGGGCATTCTGGTAATGTCGCTCTAGTAGGAGAAAGTGTCAATGAACTACGCATATTTTACGGCAAAGTCTACAGAATATGTTGTTTAACAAGATTCTATCATACTCTTATCTGGTGGTAATGAAAACACATATTAAACAAGCCAAATAACTCGAAACAGCCGAACGATCGGTGCACGAATTTTAGGTGAAATTACCAAACCCCACGGCAACTTAGGCATGGCAGATAAGCCTATTGAGTTAAACTTGAAAGGCTCAGCAGGTCAAAGTTTATTTGTGACGACATGGTGCGTCGTCATTTGATATGACTGACCCACCAAGCATCCACAAAAAATATCAAGACGCAAGTGTGTCTATGACACATTCCACGCATTGCGTGGAACGAGAAAAATATTATTCTTGTAAAATATTGTTTTTTTGTGATTTAGCAAGTTTCAAGCTCAAAATTAATATAGCGAAAGATTTCTAATGGAATCTGTACATATACAGCTTTTTACTACGTTCCGTTTTAAGAGATTAAATGTCACAGATAAAACTGAGTAAAGAGTTTTGGTGGAATACCTAGGGCATGAATGCCAATGCTTTTGGATTAAGACCAATTTTGTATTGTGGAAAATAATATGCAACGTATTTTTCTGGGTTTTCTGATTGCATTGCCCAAGTGTCATGTAACAAACAAGGTTCAATTTGATCTCGTTGGCATAATGTTTGAATTTCTGGCATACCATTAATTAACAATCGTTTAGGGTAGAAAATAGCAAGTGATGATTGTTGAGTGCCTTCTAAAGTGCCTGCTTGTGCCAGCCCACCTTTATCATCAAGCCAAATAGTAGGTCCTGCCAAATAAGAAACAACGCCAATTTCCATCATGCTGATATAAGTTATAGACAAATCTGGAAATTTAAATAATCCATGACCTTGGTGATGCTTTGCAATATTTTCATAAATATGATTTTTCTCAATATAACTAACTGGAATATGAAAAAATCGGTGGCTTGTCCCGCTAACCGTAAGTAGCATAGTTAAAATAAAGCTCATACCAGTCAAAAAGTAATGTTTTTGTTGCTGTAATAGGGTTTGCATCATCACAAAAAAGCTGATTGTGGTAATAGCAATAAAGTAATTTTCATTATACCAGAGGTAATTTCCTGGGCTGTGGTAAAGTAGAGCTGTCAGCAAAACAAATCCGATACAATACAATAAATAAAATCGATGTTGTCGACTAAGTAATACCCCATATATGCCCAATACTGCAATAATCATAACTGTAATATAACGGCGACTTTCTTCAGTTAATATAAGTAGGTTGTAAAAAAAATAAAAGCTGATGTTATCTACTAATAAATCACCAAAATCTGCACTGAAGAAGTCTAATTTACCAGTCATAATTTTAGATAAATAACTCGTTGGTATAAACCAAACTTGAAGTAGAGCTGCAAGCAATATCCAAACAACAGCAATAATCAATAGTGGACGGGTATAAGCCAGTAGCCATGTCCAACGATGTTTAGAGGAGGCAAGCGAAATATAGGTGATTAATAATGTGACAAAACCATATTCAGGACGGCTAAAAAGGAGTAAACCAGAAACATAGCCTATCTGTCGTATAACTTGAGCTGATAATGGTTTATGCACAGCTAACCAAGCTAAAGTGTAAATACACCAAAATAGTAAAGCTCCTTCCATTTGCCATACTGTTACAAGCGTCGCAACACTCATAATGCCATTGAATAGCATACCTGCCCAAAACCACTGCCATTTTCCCCAAAACCAAGGTAAAAATAGTAAGGCTGTTAATAGACCAGAAAAAACAAAAGTCAGTTGAGAAGTAAAAAAGCTATAGTCGTTGCTGGTAAATATACGTGCTAAAGCAGTTGCAGGCACGAGAATTAACATACGCAGTGGAGAAGATGCTAGCAAGCTGTCATTGTTTACAATAGGATAATATTGAGCGGTGCCAACATCGAGGATATTATTAGCAATATGTAAGTAGATATAAGCATCATCGATAAGCATTGATGGAAGGTATAAGTAAGCATATATACCGCAACCCCATGCAAATAGACTGCTAAGTATTAAGCTAAAAAGGCGCAAATCTATTGAAAAAGGGGAGGATGAAAAATATTTGTTGGCTTTGCCATTAATAAGATACATATTTTTATTTATCTTGAGTAAACGATATTTTGAAAGATAGGTACATGAAATCAGAGCCGATTCCAAGTCGACCATAAAGCTTTTTTCAGTATATCGTAACTATTATGAATATAATATGTCAAACTTACATCTTCTCTGGAAAATTGATGCTGTTTAGTTATATTAGTTATACACTCAACACTCTTTATCCTGTGTTAAGGTTGTATTATTTAGCTCAGCTATACTAGAAAAATATGTTTAAAGGCAAAGAGGTCTATTATTAGAAATATTGAACATGCCAAAATTAACCTTTTATTGCCTCAATTCGGAGTGCAAACCTACGATATTGTTAAAGATGTAACCGATGGCTGGGGACATTATGATACTCTGAAAGAGCATTACGAACACTTTTATAGTAAATTTATAAGACAATAGCAAAACAATGAATAAGCTCAGCATAACACTCATTCAATTGTAAATTTTTAGAGCCTAGAACTACACTCACATTATTTAGGAAACCATTTATGAGCAGCCAAGAAAAAAAATTAAAACTAGTCAATTTGGTGTATGAAAATTCCCAAAAAGGTAAGCTAGCATGGGAAGTCACCGCTAGTTCAGAAGCATTTCAAGCCTCTTTTCCTAATTATTTTGTAGGGATTCAAAAAGATGAACAAAATTACCATTTAGATATTATGAATGAAGCGGGCGAAGTCGTTGAACGTATTTCGAGTACAGCAAGCTCCTTAACCACTGAAGTTTTGCAATCTATTTATACACTGGCACGAGGCAAAGCAATGAAATCTGATGAAGCAATAGATGACTTGATCGATTTACTTTCAAAAGCAAAAATATAGGAAAAGGCTATGATTAGATTAACGCTTCAATTCTAATCAATTTAGCAATTTAATATTGAGATAAAAACAAAATACCCCATTTATGCACTGGTGATTCACTTGAATTTGATTGCTTATGCTGGTTCCACAATTAGATGATTTACTTGCTTTACGTCATCAAGCACAACAAATTGGCTTACATACAGGCCAACGAGTACAAACACCCCTGAGTGGTTTATATGCTTCGGTGTTTCGTGGTCAAGGTATGGATTTTGACGAAGTGCGCGAATATCGTTATGGCGATGAAATTCGCAATATTGATTGGCGTGTCACGGCTCGGATGCGCAAACCCTATTTAAAAGTTTACCGTGAAGAACGAGAACGTCATGTTGTGCTGTGTGTCGATATTGGCTCGCACATGCAATTTGGTACACGTGGTACATTCAAATCTATTCAAGCTAGTTATACTACAGCTCTTCTTGGTTGGAGTGCTAACGGCCATGGCGATAAAGTAGGCGGTTTACTGTTTGGACAAGCCAAGCCTTTATTTTTTAGACCGCAACGCTCACAGCGTGAATTTGGTCGTTTATTACGCCAATTTACCCAAACTCCTCAAATCAGTGCTGAAACGGTAGATTTAGCCCAAGCACTGGAAATGCTAAGTCGCAGTACGCCGACGGGAGCATTGATTTTTATTATTGCGGATTTACATCAAATTGCAGCGGACAAACTCAAAAAAGCCCTCACCCAAATTCATCAACAGCATGAAGTGGTTTTAATTCATATTGTGGATCAGGCTGACTATGATTTACCTGCCATTGGCCAAGTTAACTTTAATAATCTTGATAATCAAAAACTGACGGTGAATACAGATATAAAACAGGGTTTGCAACGCTATCATCTCGCTTGGCAACACAGACAGCAAAATTTAGAACAGCTAGCGCATCGGCTGAGTTTAGACTTGATTTCAATTGCGACTGATGATGAGGTGCATGATAGTTTATTAACAGGTTTACGCCAAAGAATGCGACAGGAGTTAGCCCACCGATGAACCCAGAACTACGTGATATTCATGGTTTAGATACTATATCCTGGTATCCCTTACCATTAGGCTGGTGGTTGGTCATTTTAGCTGCTTTATTGGCAATTGTTCTGTTAAGCAGATTCTGGTTTTCCAGAAAAAAACGTAAAAAAGCCAATCTATGGCGTAAAACAGCAAAATTAGAGTGGCAGGCGATTAATAAACCAACTTTAAGTTCTTATGAACAAGCAAACCGTATTGCCAGTTTATTACGTTGGATTGCGATGCAACAATATGGGCGTGAAGCGTGTGCAAGTTTAAATGGAGATGATTGGTTAGATTGGTTACAAAACCATGATCCAAAACAATTTGATTGGCAACAACGGGGACACGTTTTGGTCAAATTACCTTATATGCCACCCGAAACTGAAATAGATAGCGTGCAATTACGCCAGTTACATCAAGCGATTTATGCTTGGATTTAGAGTCAGAATATATACTCTGCGCTATTATAATTTAAGATTTTACTCATGCCGAGTAATTTTTATCAATACAAATCAATCGTTTGTATTAAATTTTTATGTAGGGTGGAATAGATGCACCCCGAATATTAATCAGGTATGGACTCATTATCACTCACCGTATTCCACCTTTTCAATGCCCAACATCTTTGGTGGAAAACGCTGCGCTATTCCACCCTACTAAAGTTCATTTTTAGACGAAGTTCAGTATGGTGTGCATTGATACTGGCTTTGCTCTCATGAATAAAATAGGGGCGTTTGGCAATAGCCTATTTACAAACAGTCATTACAGAGTCAGTTTCAATGTGATTTTAGTATTTAAAACCGAAAATCCTGAATATGCTTATCTCGAATCCAAATTAAACTAATCGCTGCTGCCACTAAGCATAATGTCATTGCAGCATAATATGTCCAGTGTGCCCCTAAATATTCCCATGAGTAGCCACTTAAATAACTACCTAACGCACCACCCGCACCAAAACTGATACTGCTGTATAAGGCTTGGCCTCGGCTTTTTAAATTGCCTGTAAAATACTGATGAATCAATTGGATTGCGACCGCGTGATATAAGCCAAAACTAATAGCATGAAACAGTTGTGCAAAAACCAGAATCGGAAATGACGTAACAAAATTAGCAATTAACCACCAGCGCAGAGCGGTAATCAGACAAGTAAAAGTCAACAAATAGGCTAAAGAAAACCGTTTAAGTAACCAATAAGAAATCGCAAACAAACCCACTTCGGCAATCACACCCAATGCCCACATCCAACCGATCACATCACGACTATAAGCATAATCTTCTAAATAAATAGAATAAAAAATATAATAAGGGCTATGACTCATTTGTAGCAGCAAAAAAACCATAAATAGCGCAATCACTTCAGGACGAAATGCGATTTGAGAAAGAGAAACTTGTTCTTGTGGGGATGTATGAACAATTTTTTCAGGAATGATTAAGCTGCTCAGCCAAATACCGATAAATAACAAAAGAAGTAAATAGGGCAACCAAAGAATACTGAAATGTTCGAAAAACAAACCTAAACCAATGACAGTAAACACAAATCCAACGGAACCCCATAAGCGAATATGGCTATAACGTTTGGCATTATCACCTAAATAGGCAAACGTGGTGGTTTCAATCAGTGGTAAAACGGCATTCCAGAAAAAGCTAAATAACGCGATAATAAACACATACCACCAATAACTGTCATCAAGCACAAGGCCTGCAAAACTAATAAATGATAATAAAGCACCCCAGCGCACCCAGACCAAATACTTGCCACTGACATCTGCTACCCATCCCCAAATATTTGGGGCAACTAATTTAGTAACCAGTAAAATAGCGACTAACTCACCAATTTGTTGAGAGTTAAAGCCTATATTTTGTAAATATAAGCCCCAGAAAGGCATTAAGCCGCCTAATGAGGCAAAATAGAAAAAATAGAAATTGGACAGCCGCCAATAGGGTATGCCGTTCATCAATTAATGCTAGCAGGAATCACAGGAGTTTGTGATTGTACCGCAGAATTTTGCGCTTGATGGCGTAATACATGATCCATCAGCACCAATGCCAGCATCGCTTCAACGATTGGAACTGCACGAATCCCAACACAAGGATCATGTCGACCTGTGGTAATCACTTCTGCCGATTGGCCATTAATATCAACGGATTGTCCGGGAATACGAATACTTGAAGTCGGTTTTAGCGCGACGTGAGCAACAATATCTTGCCCAGAAGAAATCCCACCTAGAATGCCGCCTGCATGATTAGATAAAAAGCCTTCTGGAGTCATTTCATCGCGAAAATCAGTCCCTTTGGCTTCAACACAACCAAAACCGTCACCAATTTCAACACCTTTAACCGCATTAATACTCATCATCGCATGAGCAATTTCAGCATCCAAACGATCAAAAATCGGCTCACCCAAACCAACAGGTACATTATTCGCCACTACGGACACTTTCGCGCCAACCGAATTGCCTTCTTTACGCAACGCATCCATGTAATCTTCTAAAGCTTGAACTTTATTATTATCAGGACAGAAAAACGCATTTTGTTCAATTTGTGCCCAATCAAAATTGTCTGTTACGGTATTAATTGTGCCTAATTGCGATAAGTAAGCCCGAATTTCCATGCCATAAGTTTGTTTTAAATACTTTTTGGCAATACCACCTGCCGCGACTCGAATCGCGGTTTCACGCGCTGAGGAACGGCCGCCGCCACGATAATCTCGAAATCCATATTTTTGTTGATAGGTGTAATCAGCATGCCCCGGACGAAAGGTATCTTTAATCTTGCCGTAATCTTTCGAACGTTGATCGGTATTTTCAATCACTAAACCAATCGGACAACCTGTTGTTTTGCCCTCAAAGATACCCGATAGAATTTTGACTTGGTCATCTTCTCGGCGTTGGGTTGTATGGCGTGATGTGCCCGGCTTTCGGCGGTCTAAATCATCCTGCAAATCTGCTTCTGAAAGTACTAAATTTGGTGGACAACCATCTACAATGCCGCCTAATGCTGCGCCGTGACTTTCGCCAAACGTGGTGACGCTGAATAATTTTCCATAAGTATTGCCAGACATAATTTTTTATAGTTTGTTATTTCTAAAGTCAAGCATTATACAGCGAACAATTATCTGTGCGATACATAGTTAATGTTTAACATTAACATGATTGCTATTGCCCCAAAGAGCGTCCGCCATCAACAGGAATCACTTGCCCCGTGATATAGCCCGCATCTCGGATTAAAAATAACACTGTTTTTGCAATATCTTCACGGTTGCCATGACGTTTTAAGGCAATTTGAGAAATGATGCGCTGTTTTGTCACTTCATCCATTGTGTCATTTTCAGGCCATAAAATTGCACCGGGAGCAACTGCATTAACGCGAACATGCGGGCCTAAATCACGGCCTAAGCTCTTAGTTAACATCACTAAACCCGCTTTGGCACAACAATAGACAGCATGTTTTTTCAACGGTCGATCCGCATGAATATCAGCCAAATTAACAATACAACCTTCTGATTTGATTAAGTATGGTGCGGCAGCCTGTGATAAAAATAACGGGGCTTTTAAATTGCTTCCCATTAACTCATCCCAATCACGTTCTTCAATTTTACCGACGGGCGTTGGATAAAAACTAGAGGCATTATTTACCAACACATCGAGTTGCCCAAAAGATTCAATGACTTGATGCACCATGCTATTTAATTTTGCCACTTGACCCAAGTCGGCTTGTAATAAAATCACTGAATCAGGTCGTTGCTTATTCAATTCGGCTTGTATATCATGGGCTTCTTGTTCCGAATGTCGATAATGCAAAGCCAATTTCATACCTTCTGCATGTAGCTGCCGCGCAATTGCTGCCCCGACACGCTTCACGCCTCCTGTAATCAATGCAACTTTATCTTGCAGAGCTTTTGTCATTATCGTTCTCCTTAACGTCTAAAATACGATTCGTAAACTGAAAATAATCATGTCTCAATTACCACAACCGACTGCTCCAGAACAAGCTTATAGCCAACAATTAAAACAAGTCATTATACAAAAAATCCACAATGCAGGTGGTGCAATCCCTTTTGCAGAGTTTATGCAGCTCGCATTATATGAACCACAATTGGGCTATTACACGGGAAATAAACTTAAATTTGGCGCACAAGGTGATTTTATTACTGCACCCGAATTATCACCGCTATTTGCTCAAACCCTTGCGCGTCAATGTCAGCAAGTTTTACAGCACGAAAAACATGACACTATTTTAGAATTTGGCGCAGGCTCAGGTATTTTGGCGGCTGGACTATTGCAAACTTTAGAACAGCTAAATTGTGTGCCTAAACACTATTTAATTTTAGAACTGAGTGCAGATTTAAAACAATTACAACAAGAAACTATCAAAAAACAAGTACCGCATTTACTTGAGCGGGTGCAGTGGTTAAACACCTTGCCTGAGCAGAAAATCAGCGGCTTTGTGATTGCAAATGAAGTATTGGACGCAATGCCGGTTCAAAAATTCCAAGTTGCAGAGCAAGGCATTGAAGCCTTTTATGTTGCTGTGGATGAAAATGAACAATTTATATGGCAAACAAAAGCTTATGACAATGCAGAGATTACAGCATTAGTTGATAAACATCAATTGCCTGCGGGTTATGAATCTGAAATGAATCCACAAGTGAAAGGCTGGATTCAGGCGATTGCAGACAGTTTGGAATCTGGGGTCGCATTACTGATTGATTATGGTTATTTACAAGATGTTTTCTATCATCCACAGCGTAGTATGGGTACATTGATGTGTCATTACAAGCATCATGCACATGCTGACCCATTGATTCATGTTGGTTTACAAGATATTACGGCACATGTTGATTTTACTGCGGTGGGTAATGCGGGTATTGATTATGGCTTACAGGTCGCGGGTTATAGTAATCAAGCCAATTTTTTATTGCGTTGTGGTTTGTTGCAAATCATGGAAAATATTGAAGATAAAGAGGGCACGGAATATTTTAATTTCAGTCAGCAAGTTAAAGTACTTGTGATGCCGCAGGAAATGGGTGAAACATTTAAAGTGATGGCGTTGGCGACCAAGAATTTTGAACAGCCTTTGTTAGGATTTTCTTGATTTAAAAAGTATTTCTGTTATAAATTGTTAGGATTGCCATTCCTCAACGGATTGGCAATCCTATAATATAAAAAACTAAGTAACCTGAGTTTGATGTAATTTTTAGATTTTTAAAATCAATTGGTTATATAGCAGTCATTTTTATTCTAAACTTCCTAAGTGACTGATTTTATAAAACACACAGTTCCTTATACCGAACTCAGGTTAAATAGCTATTGAAACAGCGAATCGACGGAAAAACCTTCTTTTTCTAAAATTTCCCGCAAACGGCGCAATGCTTCAAGCTGAATTTGGCGTACCCGTTCCCGTGTAATCCCAATTTCAATCCCAACTTGCTCCAAGGTTGCTCCCTCATTTCCATCTAACCCAAAACGACGCTCTACAACCATGCGTTGTTTATCGTTTAATTGTGATAACCACAAATCAATATGCTGCACCATATCGGCATCTTGCAACAAGATTGAAGGATCAGGGTTTTGTTCATCAGGAATAGTGTCTAATAGTGATTTCTCTGAATCCACACCGCGTGGCGTATCAACTGAAGTCACTCGTTCGTTTAAACCCAACATCCGTTTTACTTCTTCTATGGGTTTATCCAGATGCTGGGCAACATCCTCAGGCGTGGGCTCTCGATCTAATACTTGAGAAAGTTCACGTGCAGCTCGAATATAAATATTGATTTCTTTAATTACATGAATTGGCAAGCGAATAGTGCGGGTTTGATTCATGATCGCACGATCAATGGTTTGCTTAATCCACCATGTTGCATAAGTTGAAAACCGAAATCCTTTCTCAGGATCAAATTTTTCAACCGCCCGAATTAAACCAATATTGCCTTCTTCAATTAAATCCAACAATGCAAGCCCACGATTCATATAACGCCGTGCAATTTTAACCACTAAACGTAAATTGGCCTCAATCATTTTACTGCGTGCTGCCATATCTCCTTTACGCGCACGTCGCCCATATAACACTTCCTCCTCTGGTGTTAATAAAGGCGTAAAACCAATTTCATTTAAATAAATTCGTGTTGCATCTCGTTCAGCTTCAACCATACCATTGATGTGGTGAGTTGCAGCAGGTGCTGGTTCTTGCTTTGTTGTGGGATTATTTTCAGCCGTTTCAACATTATCCATGCTTTCGGCTAAGTTCTCCTCTTCCATAACTACCCACCTCTAAAAATAAGCTTAATTTATCTATCTATTTGGGCAGATAAATCAAAGGTTCAACCGCTTTATTATGACAACGTATCTCAAAATGGACTACTGGTCGTCGTCGTGTATCTAATCCCATTTGAGCAATTTTCTGACCAGCTTGTACTTTTTGTCCTTTGCGCACCCACAAATGACGATTATGTCCATACACACTGAGTAGGCTACTACTATGTTGAATAATAATAAGATTTTGATAACCTTTAGGCCCTGCTCCACTAAAAGCCACTGTGCCTGCGGCGGATGCTGAGATGTTCTGCCCTAACTTGCCTAATATATTAATCCCCGAACCTTTGCCTGTTTGTGAAACAGTGCGTTCTACATTACCACGAGTTGGCCATGACCAGCGAGGCATCGGTGCGCATTGTTTGTTATTATTGTGGCTAGTTTTAGGGGCTGTGACGGTTTTTTTTCCTCGATATACCGTTTTAAGCTGACCTGAATTATTCGAAGCACGCTGATTTTGAACGGGAATTTTCAACACTTGGTTAACATAAATGGTGTAAGGCGGGCGTAAGCGGTTTAGCTGAGCAATGGTATTTTGAGCAATGCGAAATCGTTTTGCAATCGATGAAAGTGTATCACCTCGTTGCACCCGATAAGCAATATTGGCTTGAGATTGGTAATTAGGTTGCGGTTGTTGGGGAGTTGTCTTTTCAGGTTGAGAGGTAAAAGGAACAATCGAGCAGGCTGAAATCAACAAAGTAATAAGAACAATACGTATTAAAGGAATCACGGCTATTTACCTAAATCATGTCATCAATATTGGGAGAGCGGCGTTTATACAAGCTACTCTAAAATAAGTTGAGGTTTAGGTAAACAGAAATTTAAGCGATTGACGATAGATTGGTTATTTTAATTTACTTTAAAGCTCAATAATCCAACAGATAGTCTTATCAACCCAACCATTTTGTAATGGCTGTAGGTATTTGCTTTTGCGCTCTACCACTGACATAAATCCCAATGTGTCCGCCTTTAAATACTAGTTCGGTATAATCTTCTGTCCCAATGAATCGGCCTAAGGCTTTCGATGCAGATGGTGGTACAATATGGTCATCTGAGGCGTAAATATTAAACACAGGCATGGTGATATTTTTCAAATCAACAGGATGTTCTCCAATACATACTTTGCCTTTAATCAAGCCATTATTTTGGAAAAACTGCTTAACAAATTCTCTAAAGGTTTCACCAGCTTGGTCTGGGCTATCAAAAATCCACTTTTCCATTCGTAAAAAATTAGCCGCAGCAGTCGAATCAGATAAATTGTCTAACATATCTAAATATTTTTGACCCGTCAGCCGAAATGGCTTCATTGATAAAAAGGTCCAGTTTAATAATTCACCCGGAATATTGCCCAAAGTATCAACTAACATATCAACGTCTAACTTATTTACCCAATGGCTCAGCAAATTATCTGGCGTATGAAAGTCCACAGGCGTTACCATTGTTATCAATTTATTGACCCGAGTAGGATGAATCGAGCTATAACTTAAACTCAATGCACCACCTTGACAAACCCCAAGTATATTGATTTTTTCAATACCATGTCTTTTACAAACCGCTTTGACACAACGATGAATATAACCATTAATATAATCAGCTAAAGTCAAATAGCGATCCGCACCATCAGGGTAGCCCCAATCAATCAAGTAAATATCTTGGCCTTGAGCTAATAAATTTTTAATCAAAGAACGGTCAGGCTGTAAATCAAGCATATAAGGTCGATTAACCAGTGCATATACTATTAAAATAGGGATAGGATTAGGATTATCAACAACAGGTTTATAGCGGTATAAGGTCAATTTATCTTCATGATAAACCGCTTCTTTAGGCGTTGTGCCTACGTCGAATTCTTCAATTTGGGTTAATGTTGTCAGCCCTTCACCAAGTTTCTTTTGGAATTCCAACATGTCTTGTATGGCTTGTTCTGGACTGATAAACAAAGGGAACACAGCTTACTCTCCTGTTTTGGATTGTGGTGCGTCAGATACTTTGCGTGTAGTGCGACGACGGGTGGTGGTCTTTTTCGGTGTATTCACTTGTTTTTTTAGGGCTTCCATTTCTGCCCGTAATTGACCTAATTCACCTTTTAAATTATCAATACGTTCTTCATACTGCTTCGCTTTTAAAATTCGAGTTTCTCGGCGTAATTGCTGCAAACGTAAATGTAAGCTATCTAACTCTTTACGTGTTGGCATATTCATTGAGCCTAGCACTTCATCAATCATACAGCGCTCATGTTTTTTCCATGCCATCAAGGTGTTAACTAAATGGGCATTGATTTCAGCATATTCATCTGTATTAACAATTTCAGCATAAGCTATTTCGCCACAATCAATCCATAAATTATACAGTTGCCGCAAATTTTCAACTTTTTTACTGCTTTCCTGTAACTTTACTGCTTTTTCTTGCATTAAATCAACAGTACGCGTACCCACTCGGCTTAAAATATTATGATACTCTTGATGGGCTTTTTGGTAAGTCATCCACAAGCGGGTTGATTCTTGTAATTGAGCTTGCCATTCTCGTGTATGGTTGCTATTAATCCCCGGTGTTGATAGCCAGCGTTGCATATTTTCCTGCATATCTTGAGCAAGATTATTTGGTTTTAGGTTTTGAAAAAAATCTTCAGGCAATGAAGATAGACTGCTGACAGTCCGTTGCCAACGATCTATAGGTAATTCCCAAAAGCTTAAACCTTGATGTTGCTCATTGGTAAAATCAGCTAGGCTTTGCTTTAATTCATCAAAGTATTGCTGCCATAATTCGGGATCATCATCTTGTGGTGCTTGATGGAATACTTTTAAGAACGTGGTGGCAAAATGGAAGAATTGCTGCCCTTGCGTAATGAATTTCTCCAAAACGTCTTTGGCTTCTGGTTGCACTAGAGGTGATAGGGTTTTCCAATAAATATCCAGCGTATTGACCCAAGGCGAGGAATTTGGCTCATGGCTTTTCGCTGCTTTAGCTGTATCCTGCATGGCCTGATGCGTCATATTTAAGTAGGTATCCCAATACTGCTGTTGCAATTTTAACCAATCGGTGTTGGTTTCGTCAGTCATAAAGCTTTACCCTATTTTCTTACGCAGCATCCTATCATGTGTATTATTGCAGTGCAATACATGTCAAATTTTAACCCTTTATCTCATAATAGCAATAGAATTTTAAGCAATCGATCTCCATTCAATACAAGCTCTTGGAGTTGAAATTATTGTCGGTTTATTTTACTTCACCACTGATTATTTTCACACTATCATTTGGTGACCTGTTTACCGCAAAGCAAAAAATACCATGGCAACTATTTCAATAAAAATAGCTTAGATGCCTAAATTGCTTCGTGTTATGATTTTAGATATAAAAATACTCGAAAAGACGTTAATTAGAAAGCGTTTGAGATGGGAAATCACGACTTATGTTAAGAAAATTATATTCATACAAATACTACCTAATCTCTTGTATTGTATTGGAAATGTTGATAATTTATATGTTGCATTATAATTATCAACTCCAAAAACATAAACTTGAAGAAATGCATATTAACAAGCTTACAACTACTTACCAAGTTGTGGTTAATTCCTATGGATTGGTGGCTCAAACTATTTTCAATGAGTTGATTAATCGGCCAGACGTGATCGATATTTTTACCCAAGCCCATGATGCAGACACTCAAATTCAAAAGCAAATTCGAGAACAACTTTACGATAAACTCAAAGATAGCTATCGACGTTTAAAGCAACGTGGCCTAAGACAATTAGATTTTCATCTTCCTAATGGCGAAAGCTTTTTGCGTTTCCATCGCCCCGGTCGATATGGTGATAATTTATTTCCTATTCGTTATTCTCTACAATTGGCTAATTTACAAAAAATTCCTGTCCAAGGTTTTGAAGAAGGCTCTATTTTTCACGCATTCCGCTATATTTATCCTTTATTTGACGATAGTAAACATATTGGAAGTGTTGAAACCAGTGCCTCTTTCCAAGCCATTAGTGCAGAAATGGAAAGTATTCAACCACTGCTATATCACTTTATTTTAGATAAAGATGTGGTGCTGCATAAAGTACATGAATCAGAGCAAAGCAACTATATCCAAAGCCGTTTAAGTTTTAATTATTTACTAGATAGAGAGTATGCAAGAGGTTTTAGAGATAAGCTAGAAAATAGCCATTTTATTGATGAAGCGGCTTTTCTGGAAATTAATAAATTACTACGCCCTGAAGTTGAAGGCTTATTACATAATGGAAATGAATTTGTTAAAACAATACAACTCAATAAAAAGAATTATGTCATTACCTTTTTGCCTATTAAAAATGTGGCAGGTGATTTTACTGCCTATTTAATATCTTACACCACAGATAATGAATTCCATGATCTGATCATACGTTTTTATTGGCAAACAATTATTATTTCATTTATTATTTTTGTGTTGGTGATGTTTATTTATGAATTACACCGCAGTAGAAAAATTATCCAAGAACATCATGAAAAATTACAAAAAGCCAATACAGATTTAGAACAACGAGTCCGTGAACGCACCGTTTTACTCGATGGTATCATGGATGTTCAATCTAAATTCATCGTCAATATGGATTCGCTGGTTGCTTTTGATCACCTACTAGATCAATTGCTGGCGTTGACGTTCAGTGAATACGGCTTTATTGCAGAAACATTATACAAAAAAGATGGTTCACCTTATTTAAGACTGATTGCGGTAACTAATATTGCTTGGAATGAAGAAAGCCAAAATTTATATGCAAAACTAGAAACAGAAGAAGGGCTGGAATTTCATCATTTAGATAATTTATTTGGTCAAGTCGCATTGACAGGCAATATTGTTATATCCAATGAACCTATGGTTGATCCGCGTAGTACAGGTATTCCAGAAGGTCATCCTCCTGTTAACACCTTTCTTGGGTTGCCCGTTTATCGAGGTTCACAACTGATTGGTGTTATCGGATTGGCTAATAATCCAATAGGTTATTCTGATGAACTGATTGATTACTTACAACCGATTCTTGCGACTTGTGCCAGTATCATCGAAGCTTACAAAAACTATCAGCAACGTATCCACAGCGATTCTGCCTTACAAAGTAGTGAAGCACATATTCGAGCCATTGTTGAAACTGCGCCCGACGGCATTATGACAATTGATGAGAAAGGATTGATTGAAATGATGAATCCGCGCCTCAGTGAAATTTTCGGCTATTCTGAAACAGAAATATTAGGACAGAATATCAAATTATTGATGCCTGAGCCGTATAAAAGTCGTCATGATGAATATTTGCAAACTTATTGCGATACGGGTGAAAAACACATTATTGGCACAATCCGCGAAGCTGAAGGTTTACGCAAAGATGGTACGTTGTTTCCATTAGAACTGGCTGTGAATGAGCTAGTTATTAATAATCAACGCAAATTTGTCGGTGTGATTCGCGATATTACCCAACGCAAACGCACAGAAGCCATTTTACATGATGCAGAACAGAAATTAATCCAGTCACTAGAGCTACGTTTGCAAGATTTAGCTGAGAACATTCCCGGTATCATTTTCCAATGGTATCAACGTAAAAATGGTGACTCTGGCTTATATTACGTTAGCCCGCGTTGCCAAGAATTATATGGCATTAACCAAGCCGCATTTCAACAGAATTGGCGGATTTTCCCAGTCCATCCAGAAGACAGCTTAAAGTTTGAAGCCAGCTTGCAAGAAGCAGTTCATCAGATTATAGAATGGGAATATGAAGGGCGTTTGTTACTAGAAGGCAACGTGGTTAAATGGTTCAAAGGCATTGCACGTCCCACAGAAACCAGTCACGAAATTGTATTTAATGGCATTTTGCTTGATATTACGGCTCAAAAACAAGTTGAAGAAAAATTACAACATAATGAGGAACGCTTTGAGCTGGCCATGTTAGGGGCTAATGATGGTTTATGGGATTGGGATTTAAATGAAGACACGGTTTATTTAAGCCAACGTTGGAAGCAAATGTTGGGTTATGAAGACGATGAAATTACTGATTCACCACAAGAATTTTATGATCGAGTCCATCCTAATGATGTAGAAATGGTTCAGCATCAAGTTGAGCAATATTTATCTAAACAAATTGAGCATTATGAAGTTACTTTACGCCTATTGCATAAAGATGGGCATTATATGTGGATTTTAACCCGTGGCCTTGCGGTTTGGGATGAGGATAAACCTTACCGCTTTGTTGGTACACACATCGATTTAACCGAACAAAAACATGCTGAACAAACCATTGTTCAAAGTGAAGCTAAATTACAGCAAGCAGTTTACGAGTTAGATCAGTTTAAAACTACGCTCGATATGACACTGGATTGCGTATTGATGTTTGAAAGTGACACGCTCAGTTTCATTTATGCCAATCAAGGCGCGATTCGCCAATTAGGTTATGAGGAAGAAGAATTTTGGCAAATGACCCCGATAGATTTAGAACCTGCAACCGAATTGGATGAATTCCAACAACTGATTGAACCATTATTACACGGCGATTTAGCCGCATTAACCGTACAACGTTTTTATCAACATAAGGAAGGGCATTGGATTCCATTTGAAGTGTCATTGCAGCATATTCAAATTGATGAAGGTCGACGGCGGTTTGTTGCGATTGCAAGGGATATTCGGGAGCGTCTACAAGCCGAAGAGGAATTACGCAAATTATCCACCGCGATTGAACAAAGTGCCAGCACCATTGTGATTACTGATTTAGAGGGTAACATTGAATTTGTTAACCCCGCTTTTGAAAAATCAACAGGCTATTCTTATCATGAGGCGGTGGGTAATAACCCTCGGGTTCTAAAATCAGGGGTGCAAACTGAAGCGATTTACCAAGATATGTGGGATGTGATTAAGAATCAAGGCAAAGTGTGGCATGGTGAATTAGCCAACAAACGTAAGAATGATGAAATTTATTGGGAATCAGTGACGATTACGCCTATCCGTAGCATAGCTGGTGAGATGACTCATTTCTTGGCGATTAAAGAAGACATTACCCAGCGCAAACAAACTGAGGCGGCATTACAGAAGAAAAATGAGGATTTAGCTCAAGCATTGCAACAATTGCAAACCACGCAACAAGAGCTTATTTTATCTGAAAAAATGGCGGCATTAGGTCAATTAGTCGCAGGTGTCGCGCATGAAGTGAATACGCCGCTCGGTGCAATTCAGTCTTCGGTGCAAAATATTATTGAGTTTTTAGATCAAAATCTGATTACTTTGCCAGCCTTTTTCCATGATTTATCCCAGTCACAGCAGCAAGACTTATTCTTTGAAATGTTGAAAATCGCCTCGCGTGACATCCCAATTTTAACCACTCGGGAAAAACGTAAAATTCGTCGTTATCTTAGTCAACAATTAGAAGAGCACAATATTGATGACGCGGTTTCAGTCGCTGATTATTTACTGGATATTGGCATTCACGAAGAGGTTGCGCCATTCCTTCCAATATTACAAACTGCTGATTCACAATCGATATTGATTAAGCTGTCTCAATTAACTCAACTCAAAACCAGTGCTAAAACCATTGCCACCGCATCGGATAGAGCCTCTAAAGTTGTATTTGCATTAAAGACTTATGCGCGTTACGACCATAGTGGTGAGAAAATTGAATCCAATATTGTAGAAGGTATTGAGACCGTATTAACTTTGTATCAAAACCAGTTGAAGCGTGACACTGAAATCAATCGTCATTATGCAGATGATTTGCCAAAAATCTGGTGCTATCCTGATGAATTAAACCAAATTTGGACTAACTTGATTCACAATGCCTTACAAGCCATGGAATATAAAGGCATATTAAATATTTATGTGGAACAGGAATATCAAAATCAGCTCAAAGTATCCATTTCCGACACAGGACACGGTATTCCTGAAGAGATTATAGACAAAATTTTTGCGCCATTTTTCACCACCAAACCACCGGGCGAAGGCAGTGGACTGGGCTTGGATATTGTGAAGAAAATCATTCAAAAACATGATGGCCAAGTTGATGTTGAATCCACACTTGGACAAGGTACAACATTTCATATTCATTTGCCGATTTTGAATCAACACGAGGATGTGCAAACCGATGAAACTCAGCCAACTACTTGAGCTTGATTTAGCTTCTGACCCAAATATCACGAGTTTGGTTTTAGACAGTCGACAAGTTGAGGCGGGAGCGGTGTTTTTTGCTTTGGCAGGGACTCAGGTGCATGGTGAGCGTTTTATTCCAATCGCAATTGAAAAAGGCGCGGTGGCAATTTTACGTGAAGCGGCCGAATATAAAACCTATATTGCCAATGATATTTGTCATGTCGATGTGCCCAATTTAAGCCAAAAATTAGGATTGATTGCTGGCCGTTTTTATCGCTATCCCAGCCAATCGATGCAGGTCACAGGGATTACAGGGACGAATGGCAAAACCTCTGTTTCACATTATATTGCACAATTATTGTCACAGCCTTGTGGTTTATTAGGGACTTTGGGTTATGGAGTATATGGGCAATTGCAAGCAGGCCAACACACCACACCTGATGCGATTCGATTGCAGGCTTTATTTGCGGGATTTCAACAGCAAGCGATTCAACAAGTTGTGATGGAAGTGTCTTCCCATGCGCTGGTACAAGGACGGGTGAATGGAATTGAGTTTGATACCGCCGTTTTTACCAATTTAAGCCGCGATCATTTAGATTATCATCAAACCATGCAAGCATATCAAGCTGCTAAATTAAAGTTGTTTCAATGGGATGGTTTAAAAACAGCCATAATCAATCAAGATGATAGCTTAAGCAATACCATTCAACAGCATTTAGCCAAAGATGTGCAGTGTTTGACTTATAGTCTTGAAAATACTCAAGCTGATATTTATGCGAAAATTTTACAGCAGCATCAACAAGGTTATGGTTTACAAATTAAAACACCTTGGGGTGATGGCGATATTGAGTTAAATTTATTTGGGCGGTTTAATATTAGCAATGTGCTTGCGGCCTTGGCTGTGGTGTTAAATCAAGGTCTGGCTTTGGATCAGGTTTTAGCTAAAATAGAAAAATTACAAGCGGTTGCAGGCAGAATGCAATGTGTTATTCAAGCGCAACAACCCACTATCATTATTGATTATGCACATACGCCTGATGCGTTGGAAAAAGTATTACAAGCCAGTCGTCAGCATTGTGCTGGGCAATTGCACTGCGTGTTTGGTTGTGGTGGTGATAGGGATAAAGGCAAACGGCCACAAATGGGACAGATTGCGCAACAATTTGCAGATAAAGTGATTGCGACAGACGATAATCCACGTCATGAAATATCGCAAGCCATTATTGATGATATTTTAAATGGTTGTCAGTTACCCGATGATGATTTACAAGTGATTCCTAACCGTGCTGAAGCGATTCAAACTGCGATTAAACAAGCTCAAACTCAAGATATTGTGCTTATTGCAGGCAAAGGACATGAGGATTATCAGCAAGTGGGCGATGATTTTTTATATTTTAGTGATGCGGATGAAGTGAGGAAATCTTTTGCAAAAAGTACCGCGTAAAGCGAGATGAAAGGAGTATTTCAGGACTGCCAACGCTTTAAGAACGGACAGCCCTGATTTTATAAAATATAAATATTATAATTCAGGTAATGTTGTTACATCTTGTAATGAAATTTGCTGAACATTAGCATTTGCATTCACTAACGTACCTGTTTGAAAACGCAAGCTTGCAATCGTATTGGCTAAACTAAATAAAGCTGAAACATAATCGGCTTGTGCATCAATTAATTTGGTTTCAGTATCCATAATTTGGAATACCACATTGGTTTTTAAATCGTCCGTAATCGAACCTTTAAAACCTAAGAACGATTTTTTATACAAATCAGCAGATTGTTTGGCATCTTCAACTTGTTGTAATGAACGTTCCAAAGAACTCACTGAGGTATTCAACTGAATATTGATTTTACGTTTCAATTCATTCAAAGAAATCAAACTACGCTGATGCCCTGTTTTAGCTGCTAACAAACTACCTTTTGCGCGATTATTGCCTAATGGATATTTAAAAGATAAATAAGCAGTGGCATCAAACCCTTCAGTTCTCTCATGTAAGGAACTAAAATAAGCATCTGCATCACTACCAAATTCAAGCCCATGTGATGCTGCAGTTAAATTTAAATCCACGGAAGGCAATAAATCTTTACGGGCTTTCCCCAGTTTAGCTGCATTGGCTTCATGTTTTAACTCAGCTGCTTTTAAATCTAAACGATTTTGTAGGGCTAAACCAGATAAATAATCTTGCATAAACTGTTTATCAAAACGCTTTGCAACATCAACCCAATTGTCCGTGAATTTTTCTTCAGCAAAACCAATTTTCCTTGCTTGTGCCGCTGGAATACCCAAGCTGGTTGCTAAGGCATTACGGTTACTATTTAATAAATCTTCAGCAGCAGATAAGTTACGTTTTTTATCAGATAAGTAAGCATGTAAACGCTGTAAATCAGGCTCATATTTACTTGGTTCACTTTGCTTAGCAACCACATCTTCTACCCGGTTGATAATTTTAGTTACACGCTCTTTTGAATCTGTTTGTACTTTTAAGTTCACCTGAGCTGCTTTGTAATTCCAATAAGCTTGCACCGTGCTCAATAGTGTACTAGTCACAAAATATTCGAATGTATGCTCAGCTGCTTCCCTATTTAGCTGGGCTGCTTTCTCATTTGCATTTGCAGATACCGCACCTGCTCCTTTTAAGAATGGGACTTTTAGAGTAAATTTGACCGTAGTACTATTAATTGTTCTCGCATTATCAAAGTTTATTGCAGGGTTTAGATCAGTCAAATAAGGGTCTGTTTTCACCATATTGACTGAAAAATTAGAGACCATACCATTTCTGAATAATCTAGAAATACCCGCAGTGGCTTTAAATAAATTGTGGTCTAAACGTGCCCCTGTTGGTACTTCCTTTTGATGTGGTTTTTCAAAACGAGGGATACGTTCTTGACCACCACCAATTGTGGCATAAGTGGTCCAATCAAATGACCCAGCTTGGATTTGTTCACCTGCTTTAGCAGTGTCTACCGTAAGCGTTTGTAATAGTATCTTGGGCGAGTTTTCAATGGTGATTTGCGCCGCGTCCATTAAGCTGAGAGAGTCCCCAGATAGCTGAGTTTTTGATTCTGCTATACCAAGTGTGGGTAATAACAAGAGCGCGCTGACAGCGACTTGCCACTTGCTTGTTTTCCAGTGCATGAGTCTGGTCTCCATTGGGGTTATTTATGAGTGTTTAGCGAGTTAAATTATGATATTCATGGTTTATTAGATTTTGTCCCTACCCTATACCAGAACTATTGATTTTTCAATCCAAAATAGCATGATATTGCAGAAATCTATCCTGATTAAATTGCGTGATGAGTTAAATAATCCGCATCTCTGTATTATAAAGCATTAAAGTGGCAAAATTGAAAATAATAACAGTAATGACCAAGCTTGTTGAATAAGTGCTGTTATTTCTTAGCGTATAATCTTATCTGCTTGATTAAAAATAATTGGTATATTAGCTGGATATTGGCAGTCTGTAAGCGTATATAGTCACCTTACGATGTAGGCGGCAGATATTCTACTATTGTTATATTTCTGACACTCAACCTAATAAGTATTTCATGATGCACCGTATTGCAACTATACAAATGGCTTCTGGCTGTAATGTTTCTGCGAACTTACGCGAAGCGGCTCAACTTATCCACACTGCGGCTAAAATGGGCGCGAAACTTGCCGTATTGCCAGAGAATTTTGCTCAAATGGGCAAACATCAAGCTGATATGCTCGATATTAAAGAACCTATGGGACAAGGCGAGATTCAAACATTTTTGTCTCAACAAGCAAAATTACATGATATTTGGATTGTTGGTGGTACAGTTGCAATTAATAGTCAAAATGAGAATAAAGTGTATGCTGCTTGTTTATTATTTGATAATGCAGGGCAGTGTGTAGCACGTTATGATAAAATGCATTTATTTGATGTATTAGTGGGACAACAAGAGCACTATCAAGAGTCGAGTACCATTGAAGCAGGACAAAATATTGTTGTTGTAGATACACCTTTTGGAAAACTAGGATTAGCCGTTTGTTATGATTTACGTTTTCCTGAATTATTTAGAAGTATGTTGGCAGAAAATGTACAGTTAATAGTGATACCTGCGGCATTTACAGCAACAACAGGTAAAGCCCACTGGGAAATATTGCTTCGAGCACGTGCGATTGAAAATTTGTGTTACGTGATTGCAGCTGACCAAGGTGGCTACCATGTCAATGGACGAGAAACCTATGGGGATAGCATGATTGTAGACCCTTGGGGTAGTGTAGTGACTCGTTTAAAACAAGGTGCAGGCGTGGTTTGTGCAGATGTTGATATTCAACATTTAACCTCATTACATCAAAGGTTTCCTGCTCGTCAACATCAGCGGATTATAAGTTGATGATATTGAATATAATTCTGATGAACAAGCACGATACGGTGATGAACTTGATTTTTGAAGTTTTATCTGTATATAACGTAATGTGGCTAGGGTCGTACTTAAAATAAATAATAATAAACAATTAAACATCGCCAGTTCGCATAACAATATTTTTTTACGGTATTCATTAGAAAGATTTTTAAACCGATATTATTTATGTGAAAATATGGTATTCATTATAGGTTATCCTGTAGTCCAAGAAAGTCATTGTGAGATAGCATTGTGTCTTCAATAGTTCAGGCTAAAGCTGAAGCGCAGAAATTAATTAAGCGATATAACAAGCTGCAAGCAGAAGCAAAGAGTGCAAACAGTACCGAAGAGGCTGCGCACAAAGCAACTGAAGCGGAAAAACTTGTTTCGCAAATTAGCGCATTACAAACAGCCATTACCAAATTACAAGCAAGAGATAGAGAGCAAAGCAGTAAGGAGGCACGCAAGCCTGCCACGCATAAAAAAGTTGCCCCTAAGAAAAGACTCACATCTGCAGCAGAGGCGAGTGTTGGCACTACGCCTGTGGCTTCTGAGGAAGAGTTGCGCCATGCTGAAGCAGAAAAGATTGAGCTTGAATCGAGAATCGGTCGCATTGAGGCGGCTCAACGTAAAACCCGTGAGCAAATTGACCAATTAGCTAGAGCTAAACGTGAATTGTCGCGCTTAAAAAACCAAGCAGAAAAGTCTGCCCAAGAGCGTAGAGACAGTGACGAAAAATTACAGCAAGAGCTAGCACGTCGGATTAAGCAAAAAGAAGATGAGCATTTGCGGCTGAAAAAAGAATTGGATTCTGCAAAAGCTCAAGCGCAAAAAGATTCAGAATTGCTCCGTTTACAACGTGACAGTGCTCGGGCAATGATGGAACGCCAGCAGCAATTTGATCGGGATAAAACATTAAGTAATGCTCGTCGTTCAGGTACAGGCGGCATTATCAGTATTTTAATTGGTGCAGGTGCAACCTTAGTATTGGTGGCGGTTGTTGCTGTACTCGCGTTTACTACACCGATTTTTGATAGTTTGTTGGGTGATTTGAAGCAACCCGCTGCGATCCAAAATCCGCTAGTATCACCCAATAACATTCGAACAGCCGAACAATCTCAACCTGAATCAAATAAGCCTAAACAATTGCCTAAGCCTCGTGTGAAGCCATTGGCTGTATTTCGGGACAATTTAAAACGTGGGGGATTTGGCCCAACCATGCTTAAATTACCTGAAGGTAGTTTTTTACTCGGGGTTAAAAGTTCTTTACCCTACCAAGATGAACGGCCTCAAACTGAAGTGAGTTTGCAAAGTTTTTCTATCAGTCGTTATGAAGTGACCTTTGATGAGTACGATGCATTTGCGGCTAACACTAACCGTAAATTACCTAGTGATAAAGGTTGGGGACGTGGTAAACGTCCTGTGATTAATATCAGTTGGCATGATGCTGTGGATTACACCAAATGGCTGGCTGAACAAACAGGTAAAACTTATCGTCTTCCTAGTGAACGTGAATGGGAATATGCTGCTACTGCGGGTGTGAATACCTTTTACTGGTGGGGTAGTGGTTTAGGGAACAATAAAGCCAATTGTGCCGTTTGTGGTAGTCAATGGGATGCAAAGCAGACTGCGCCTGTAGGTAGTTTTCCAAGCAATAATTTTGGTTTACATGATTCGATTGGTAATGTAATGGAATGGACAACAACATGTTTTCGTCCTAGCTACCGAGGGACACCATCGCATGGACAAATATGGGAAGGAGGCGATTGCTCACGACGGATTGTGCGCGGCAGCTCTTACCGTACCTATGAAAATAGTTTGCGTATGACTAAACGCCATAACTATAGCCCAAGAACCCGTATGGATACTTTAGGCTTTAGGGTGGTACGTTTGGGAAATTAAACTATGTTGGCCGATTTGTGTTATTTCGATTTGAGAAACATGAATCGGTTCTATCCTACAATATAACTTCCTGTCCCCACTGCAATTAATAAGTTCTTATCATTATGCAATTCCATTCGTGTCACGGATACTTTTCTACCGCTTCGCAATACTTGAGCGGTAGCAATGAAATACTTCCCGCGCCCTGGGCGTAAATAATCGATTCTCATATCAATTGTGCCTGATTTATCAATGCCTTGCATCCGCTCTGCTTCAGTCAATTGTTTTTTAGTACTGAACGCATTAGCAATTGCAATCATTCCTCCTGCGACATCCAATACTGACGCAATCACGCCGCCATGCAAAATCCCATGTACAAAATTTCCAACCAATTCTTCACGCATATTGATCCGTAATCGGACTTCTTGTAAATGGAGACTTTCAATTTTGATCCCCAATAATTTATTAAACGGCATTTTTTCTTCAAATGCACCTAATAAACGATTCAGCAATTGGTCTAACTCTTGTTCTTTAGTTTGATTTAAGTCGGTCATTATTTACAATAAAGGCTGAGGTTGCGCGTTGAGTGGACGAGTAAAACCCGCAAGTGAGGCTAAAGTGGCGTAATCCAAAATAGTCAATTGATGATGGGCTAATTTAACTAAACCTTCTTCACGCAAACTGCGCAGAGTTCGATTTACATGCACTAAAGTCAGGCCTATCGTATCAGCAATATCTTCTTGGGTCATGGGGAAGGGAATCGTATTTTCTTGATATTCCACTTGGGTACAGAGACGATGATATAAATCTAAAAATAGATAAGCCATGCGTTCTTTAGCATTTTTACGCCCAATATTAACCAAATATTCATGACTAAGACTCATGTCACGCGCTGTAATCCACGCAATTTGCGAAGCTAATTCAGGATGATGCTCAAACATTTGTAGAATGCTTTTGCGTGGAAATACACAGAAGCTGCACTCAGTTAATACTTGTGCAGAATGATTGATTGGGCTATTTAAATCAGCTTGAAAGCTTAGGAAATCACCAGGTAAAGCATAGCGCAAAATTTGGCGGCTACCATTATCTAATGTCTTATACAGCATGACCCAGCCAGAAAATAAAGTATAGGTATTACTATGTTCTTCACCTTGTTTGTATAAAAAAGTCTTGGCAGGTAAAGTGACTTGTTCTGTACGATAATTCTCAATCGCGTCTACGAGTTCACTAGGGAGCTGCTTAAAGATGTTCAACTGGCGCACAGGGCAAACTGAACAAGAGGTCAATGTGGTTGCTTTTCTCATGGATTTAGGATAAACGGCTTTAACTTAAGTTAATAAGTCCATTGTAAATGTATTTGTGGCTTTTTTGAAGGAAAATGAAGACTAATTTCATTGAATGGACTAAATCATGAGGTAAATAGATATGGGAACAGCATTTTCATTTCAAAATAAAACTATTATTTTTGCTTTTTAGGCTTGCCTCAATAATAGGGGAAAATATGCAAATAACTCAAATTATCAAAAATTTAAAATTCCGTGAAGGGAAAGTGGGTATGAGGTGTTGCATCTCAGGACACGCAACCATTAAGAATAACTCCCTATCCTCAGAATCTATAAAAAATACTATTGATTTTTACTTGGTATGTCAGGAACAATACCTTCAGTTCTTAATAATCTCAAACGTAATCTGAAGCTATATTTCACTC
>JADGDW010000142.1 GCA_016744725.1 Candidatus Albibeggiatoa sp. nov. BB20
TAATTCTTTAATGACAACAGGGCTTGGTCGCCCTGTATCCCGGCTTTCAGCCGCCAAGCCTCTAACCCACCCGTCTTTAGCGGGTGGTTGTTTAGTTTAGGGAAATAAATATCAGGATGCTCATTCATGTAGTGATATAAACTCGTTGTACCTGACTTCATTGCACCTATCATCGTGAACGTGGGTAACAATCTACGATCAATATCTTGCCATTCTTGTAAAATATATTCTGGATTTAGCTCATCCATGGGTAGTCCTTCACATCACACTGATAAATCAAATGAATTTTAAATATTGATGACAAAAAAAGCATTATTGAACAAGATTAAGCTAGCATCACCTAACACAAGAAGAATTTGCATAACGCGAGTTAAAGATATTTAGAAGCTTCTTGTGCTTCAATTAAATAAGCCTGCAATTCATCGGCAAGGAGCTGTACATTAGGTTGACTTAACATTTCATAGTGGTTACCGGGCATTGAATGTACCTCAACTTCCCCATCAATCAATTCTTGCCAACCATAATTTTCATCCTTAGGTGCAGTCATACTAACTCCACTGGAACGAAATAACGCAACACGACTTTCGGCCTTATAATAGCTTGGTGTATAACGCGAGTCGCTCACATCCATCCGTCTAAATTTTGCAACTTCTTGATGTCCATAGAAAGCCAGCAGAAATTGCTTATAAACCCAACGCAATAATTTTTTAGTTTCAGTGCGTAAAAATAAAAATTTAAATTTAATGGGTAAACGATAAATATATTTTGTCCAACGTAAGATTTGAATGTGTGTGGGCGTGCTTGCTGCTGGATTCCAACTATCTAAAAAGACTAATAAACCAACTCTTTCACCCAAACTTTGTAAATGACACGCCATTTCATGTGCAACAATTCCACCATAAGAATACCCACCAATATAATAAGGACCCTGCGGCTGTACTTGACGCAATACTTTGACGAATTCTATGGCTTGAGCTTGGCTACGATTTTTATTTTTATAACGAGGAAGAGGTTCTAAGCCCATGGTTTCTAAAGCATAAAAAGGTTGTTCTGGTGTGAGTTCTGCTGCCAGTTCATTAAACCAATGTACCCCACCACCAGCTCCTGCCACACAGAAAAATGGGATACGAGAACCTTTTGGCTGCATGGGAATAATCGATGGCGGTAAATTTTGAATGAACTCACCTTGTAAATGTTGGGCTAATTGAGCAATGGTGGGGGCTTGGAATAAAGTGGTTAATTCAATTCGTTTGGCAAAAATTCGCTCGATTTCACCTAAGAGTGTAATCATAAGTAATGAATGACCACCTAAATTGAAAAAATTATCATGTACGCCAATTTGAGACACATTTAGCAGTTTTTCCCAAATTTTAGTTAATTCTGTTTCGGTTTCATTATGAGGTGCAATATAGTTATCTTGCATGGTTTGGTATTGTGGTGCTGGCAACTGACGACGATCAATTTTACCACTGGCGGTTAATGGCAGTTTATCCAAAATCACATAGGCTGAAGGCAACATATAATTAGGCAATTGGTTTTGCAAATAATCCCGCAACGCATTGTTTAAAGTACGCTGAGATACTTTTAATAAGCCCTGTTTTTCTATCAAATAGTCCACATTTTTTTGTAAAACATTATGTTCTTTCGGATTTAAGATTAACTGAATCCCAATTTGTTTTTCTTGCTTCCAAGCAACCTTGGCTTTAAACCAACGCGCTTGACTGTCATTCGGTAGAGCAAGACATAAACGCACCATCACATCAGCTTCTAACCTAGCAGACATATCTCCCTCAAGACAAACCCCACTCTCTGAAATATCTTCAGTTTGCATAGCAAAAGTAACATCTTCATACTCAACTAAGCAACTGATTTGATAAGGAATACGTTCAGGCAACAAATTATTAGAAACAATATAAGCAACTAAACGTTTGTCATTTGGAATATCTTCACGCAGTATCACCGCAGCTTCATTGACATTAGTATGCTGTAGCAATAAAGTTTCAATTTCACCAAGTTCAATCCGAAACCCCCGCAATTTAACTTGAAAATCATTTCTACCTAAAAATTCATAGTAACCATCAGCCGTTAAACATCCCATATCACCAGAGCGATAAATAAAGCTATTTTCTTGTTTTAAAGGCTTGAATAAGGATTGAGTAAGTAACGACTTACGCCAATAACCTAAAGCAACATAAGGACTTTTAATTGCAATTTCGCCATATAATTCTGCATTATTGCCTTCATCATCTAATAACAAGATTTCTATACCTTCCATTGGATAACCAATAGGCACAGTGGGTTTGCTTATTTCTGTTTGTTTATCAATAAAATACTGTAGATTAAAAGAAGATTCTGTTTGGCCTATTCCATTAATAAATAAAGTATTATCTGAAAAATATTTTTTATAAAACTCAACATCTTGTTTTTTTATCGCTTCACCACCTAAAGTCAAAACACGAATATGCTGCAAATTCTCATTACCTGCTAAATGTGACATGAAATGGCGAAACAAGGTCGGCGTAGAATGATAGATAGTTATTTTATTTTTGATTAGAATTTTAGCTAAATCATTCAAGTGGGTGTTTTTCACATTAATTGGATATAATGTTGCGCCATTTAACAACGCGGCAAAAATATCAATCATGCCTGCATCAAAGCTATAAGATGCAAATTGTGATAAACGATCATGACGTGAGATATGTAAGCTATTTGTATAGTTTTTAATATGAAACAATATATTACGGTGGCTTTGAATCACACCTTTGGGTTGGCCTGTTGAACCAGAGGTATACATTAAATAAGCTGGAGTTTGAGGTGAAATATGAATATCAGGATCATCTTTACTATTTTCTTGTAAAGTATCAACATTGATAATCATCCAAGAACCATGGCTTATCTTATGAGCTAAAGGCATACACTCATCTTGAGTCAAAATAAGGCTGGCTTGGGCATCTTCAACAACACTATGCAAGCGTTCAATGGGGTGCTCTGTATGCAGTGGCACATAGGTTTTACCCGTTTTTAACACTCCCAAAATACCTATCAACATCAGCGCATCATGCTCAAATAATAAGGCAATCCGCTGTTCTTGGTGGCCACAGGTTTTAAGCAAATAATGCGCAACTTGATTAGCTTTTTGATTTAATATCTGATAGTTCCAAGTATAAGTGGCTGTTTTAACTGCGGTATGATAAGGGTATTTATTCACAAATTGCTTAAAACGGCTTATAACAGTTTGTTCTATGTCAGATTGCTTAAATAAGGTAAAAAGTTGTGCAGGATGGATATTATTTTGTTTTGCTTTGTCTTCTGGGTTCAATAAGCTTAAATGAACAATTTTTTCATCAGGATGAGCCACAATGGATTCTAATAAATTTTTAAAATGGCTCAATATCCACTGGATTGTTTTAGGTTTAAATAAATCAGTATTATAGTAGAGCTTGCCATAAAGTTGCTGTTTATCAATCCAAACGTGAAAGTTTAAATCAAATTTACTGGCCGCAATATCTACTTCTGGTAAGGGTTCAACTTGCAAATCTTTAAAGCTAGGTGTTTGAATAGGCTCATTTTGATGAAATACAAACATCACTTGAAAGATCGGCGTATGACTTAAACTCCGCTCAGGCTGTAATTCTGCAACTAATTGTTCAAAAGATAAATCTTGATGTGAATAAGCATTTAAAGCAGTTTGTTTAACTTGCTGTAATATGTTTATAAAACTGTCTTTAGATTGTAGTTTGGTTCGAATAGCTAAGGTATTAACAAAAAATCCAATTAAATCTTCAATTTCTCTTTTGGTACGTCCAGCAATCGGTGTACCAACCACAATGTCATGTTGTCCAGTATGACGGTAGAGTAAAATTTGGAATGCTGTTAGCAACGTAATAAATAAGGTTGATTGTTGCTTTTCTGCTAGATCAACTACATTTTTTGATAAATCAGCCCCAAATTCTATTTTTTCAGTTGCACCATGATAGGTTTGAATCGCTGGGCGCAAGTAATCAAAAGGCAAATCTAATTGCTGTGGAATATTGCTAAGTGCTTGCTTCCAATAATTAAGTTGCCGAGCTAAAATCTCACCTTGTAGCCAGCTTCGTTGCCAATGTGCATAATCAATATATTGAATTGGTAATGAGATTAAATTGCAATCAACATGTTCATAATAGCTATCATACAAAGTTGTGAGTTCACTTAACAAAATATCCATTGACCAACCATCAGAAATAATATGATGCATATTAATAAACAGGATATATTTATCGGTTGTTTGTTTGATTAATATGATTTTGATTAAACTATCTACTTTTAAATCAAATGGTTTCTGAGCTTGTTCAAGTAAATATTTAATAACTTCAGTTTCAATAGGTGAAATAGTCGGTAAAAACTCAAAAAAATCATTTAAGTCACATTCAGATCGAATAATTTGGATAACTTGATTATCTTGTAGCTGGAAATTGGTTCGCAATATTTCATGACGTTGTACCACCGCTAATATGCTATTTTTTAAAGCTAAAACATCTAATTTTCCATACAAACGTATTGCATAGGGAATATTATAAGTTGCAGTTTTACCTTCTAATTGGTCTAAAAACCATAAACGTTGTTGTGCTAGAGAAAGTGGTAATATTTGCTCACGTGGAATAGGCTGTAATGCAAGTGTATTGGTTTGATGAGTCGCATTTAAATAATGAATAATTTCAGGTTTATGCTGGCTAATAATCTCTCTTAATTCAGCACTAAATTGTCCTTTCGGCGCATTGTAACGGAGTTTTTCGTTTTCAACCCATAATTTTATATCTTTTGCTTGTAATTCGGCTAAAAATTCCGCAATATTCATAGTTCGCCTTCTTCTCGTTCAGCTTGAGAATTCACATTTGAATCCATCCAAGCTAAAGTTTCTATTTGTTTGGCTAAACGCTCAATAGTGGTTGCTTCAAAAATACTACGCAAAGGGAGTTGTAGATTATGTTCTTGATTTATCCTGGAAATAACTTGTGTTGCTAGCAACGAATGGCCACCTAATTTAAAAAAGTCATCATGAATTGTAAAATCTTGGACAGGCAATAATGTTTGCCAAATTGTAAGTAAGCTTTGTTCTGTTACGGTCAGCACTTGAGATGGGTCATCTTTTGAAGCTGTTGAATTTAATCCGGGTTTTGGCAGAGCCTGACGGTCAACTTTACCATTTGGATTTAAGTTAAACTGATCCACTTCAATAAAAAATTGCGGTATCATATAGTCAGGTAATTTTTGCTGTAAAAAGTCATGTAATTGTTGTGTATCAAGCTTTTTATTCGCAACATAGTAAGCAATCAGATATTTATGAGATTTTTGTTCCCATGCGCTAACAATCGTATTTTGAATTGCTGGATGCTGCTGTAAAGCAGTCTCAATTTCCCCTAATTCGATTCTAAAACCACGAATTTTTACTTGATAGTCTGTACGCCCTAAAAACTCAAGATTTCCATCATGATGATAGCGTACTAAATCGCCTGTCCTATACATCCGTTGTGGTGTTTTTAACCAAGCTAAAGAGATATAGGTAAATCGATCTTTATTTAAATCTGGGCGATTAAAATAGTCACGGGCTAAGCCATCACCTGCAATATATAATTCTCCTGTCACCCCAACAGGTACTGGCCTTTGATATTTATCTAAAACATAGACTTGAGTATTACAAATGGGTTTTCCAATTAAAATTGTTTCACCTATTTCAGTGCTTTTACTCATACTGTAGCAGCAACTAAAAGTTGTGTTTTCAGTTGGCCCATAGCCATTAATCAAAGTACAATTGGTTTTATGTAAAATTTGCTGAACATGAGAACTGGATAATACATCACCACCTGCTAATAAATAACGTACAGATTGTAAATTATGTAATTGATTTTCTACCATTTGATGAAATAGCCCCGCCGTAAGCCATAAGGTAGTAATTTGATTTTGATGGATAATATGACCTAACTGCTCAAGCGTTGGCGTTTCTGGTGGGGCAATTACCAGCTTTGAGCCATTAAGTAAACTCCCCCAAATTTCCCATGTTGAAGCATCAAAGGAAATAGGTGAAAGTTGTAAAAAGTTTAACATTGAATCAAATGGCATGTAGTTAGTATTTTTAACTAATCTTACAATGGCTTGCTGAGTAACACTAACCCCTTTTGGCTGTCCAGTTGAACCCGAAGTATACATAATATAGGCTAAATTTTGAATATCAGCCTGATTAAGTGGATTTTCTATACTTTGTGTAATAATATTTTCATATTCATCAATGCAAATAATATGTTCAGTGACAGGTAGATTTTCAATATATTGACTTTGAGTTAATAAATACTTTATATCAGTATCTTCTAACATAAAATCAAGGCGTTGCTTAGGATATTGTGGATCAAGTGGTACATAACACCCACCCGCTTTTAAAATGGCCAATAAACCAATAATAAGCTCAAAGCTACGCTCAATACAAATACCGGTCAAAGTCTCTGTTGTCACACCTTGTAAAATTAAATAATGAGCCAATTGATTTGCACTTTGATTCAAAGCATCATAAGTTAAGGTTTTCTGATTAAACTGTAACGCAATCGCATCAGGGGTTTTAGTCACTTGTTGTTCAAATAAACGCGCAACGGTTTGTTTTGGATACTCACTATAAGTTTGATTCCACTGATTAAATTGTTCATATTCTAATTGAGTCAGAATATTAAATTGGGCAATTGGCCGCAATGGGGTTTGGACGATATTGTTTAACAATGTTTGTAAATGTTGGGCAAAATAATGAATTGTATTTTCAGAAAACAAGTCAGTGTTATATTCAAAACGACCCTTAAGTTGACCTTGGGTTGGATAAAATTCCAAAGTTAAATCAAATTTTGCAGTATCTGTATGAATATCAAAATGATTAGCTTGCCAATTTCCAACAGATTCAGGTTCTGGGTCTAAATCAAACATAACTTGAAACAATGGATTATAGCCCGCCCGCTGCTGAGGTTTTAATTGTTCAATCAGTTGGTTAAACGGTATATTTTGATGTTGATAAGCAGCTAAAGTGGTTGTCTTAATTTGTTGCAATAATGTGGAAAAGCCAGGGTTTTTAGCTAAATTGATTCTTAACACTAAAGTATTTAAAAATAGTCCTATCACTGATTTAAATTCAGCACGCTGTCTCATTCCAGTTACCGTACCGATTGGAATGTCCGTCTGCCCTGTATAACGGTTTAACAATACAGCAAATACAGTAAGCAACAGCATAAATAATGTGACACCTTCATGTTGTGCAAGCTGCTTTAATTGTTTCATTAAATGGACATCAAGCTCAAATAAGTAATTTTTACCATTGAAAGTATTAGTTTGAGGACGTATAAAATCTGTAGGTAGCTGTAATACAGGCAGGTCTCTAAGCTGATGTTTCCAATAATTCAAGTCGACATCTATATCTGTTTGCTGATACTGCCATAATGAAAAATCTTTGTATTCTATTGTTATTTCTGCTAATTCTGGTATTTTGTTCTGGCTAAATGCTTGGTAAGCCTGATATAGTTCTGGTAAGAAAATATGATAAAAAGACACGCCATCTAGTAAAATATGGTGAATAGATAAATATAAACGATAATCTGTGTCTGACAATTTAATTAAGCAGGCTGAAATCAACAAATCATTTTGCAAATCAAATACTTTTTTTGCTTGCTGATGTGCAATATCAAGCGCGGTTTGTTCAATATCAACCGTAATTGTTTCTAGCTCAATATAAGCAGAATCCATAATGTTCTGGCTGGCTTGATCTGAATTATAAGTTTGGAATTGAGTCCGTAAAATACTGTGACGTTGTAATAAATAATTTAACGCTTTTTCCAGTGCATATTCATCCATATTCTGGTAAAAATAAATGCTTAATGGCTCATTATAAATAGGTCGCTCTGGCTCAAGTTGACAGATAAACCATTGTTGTTTCTGAGGATAAGATAATGGGATTAATTGGGAAGCCGAGTAATTATCAATATGGCGTGGATGTGGCTGTTGCCCAATAAGCGTCGCTAATTGGGCAATCGTTGGGGTAGAGAATAGTTGATGTAGCGTTAACTCAACTGTCCACAAAGATTGAATTTTAGCTAACATTTGTACAGCGAGTAAAGAATGCCCACCTAATTCAAAAAAGTTGTCATTAATGCCGATTTTTTCGATATTTAATAATTGTTGCCATAATTTCACTAAATGGCTTTGTTTTTCATTTTGAGGGGCAACATAAGGTATCAGCACATTACGTTGACTAAAGTCAATGGCAGGCAAAGCATGACGATCCACTTTTCCATTAGGATTTAGGGGTATATCAATCAACCAATGGTAATAACTCGGCAACATATAGTCAGGCAAATTTTGACTTAAACTATGACGTAATTCATGAGTCAAATTTTTAGAGCTTGCCCATTGATAGGCTGATATTTCAGCCGCTTGCAGGGTTTTACGTTTCGCATAAATCGTACACAACTGTGTGTGTTGCAATTCTGAGTCTTGTTCAATGGCAAACTCAAATTGATGCGATGTTAACAACTGTTTAATCGTGCTCAAACGCCCATCAACATTATGTATTTCAATCACAAGTTGTTGGATTTTTTCCCAATCGTGTTGCAGAATACCTTGTAAAACCAATAATTCACTTTTTTCGACATCAATTTTTAATAAATCAATATGTTGAATTTCATTCTCTTCAATAATACTGGATAATGTACGCAGCTCACATTCAAAACGTTTTGTCGATAGTGTTTCTTCTAATAAGTTGTGTTTTTGCTTCTCGGTTAAATATTGATATTTACCTAAATAAGCAGTTAAAACTTTTTTCTCTACCTCTTTATCAGCAAATTGCCCAGAAATAAGAGAAGCCCGTGGATAATAGGTAAAATTAGCAGTTTTATTCTCATCAGCTAAACCACAAGCATAGAGTTTAATATCAATATTATAAATATGCGCATTTAGGCTTAAATTATTAAAAATAGGTGGAATTGGTTCAAAAGCATAGATTTTCGTATTAGGGTATTGGGCTGCAAATAAACTGAATAAGCCAATATTTGCACCAACATCAACCACAATTGCATGGTCTGGGATACAAATACCATGTTGTAAATAGCTATTTTGATTAAATATTTCTTGGTAAAGAAAGTCAGTTTCAGCTTTGTTTTGATGAATAATGGTCATGCCATTAAGCAATTGATAGCTATGCTGAGCGGCCAACTCACCTTGTTGCTGTAAATTTAACCAACGATATAAAGGGGTATTGGGTTCTGGTGCGACATAGGCCGCAATTTTGGTGTCATTTTGATGTTCAACTGCGGTGACAACTGATTGTGCAATCGCAGGGTGATTATTTAAATTTGCTTCAATTTCGCCCAATTCAATCCGAAAACCTCGAATCTTAACTTGATGATCTATTCGTCCTAAAAAATCAATGTTGCCATCTTCCCGATAGCAGGCTAAATCACCTGTTTTATAGAGTCTTAGATTCTTTGTATCAGAAAAAGGCAAATCGACTTCAATAAATTTTTCCTGAGTCAATTCGGGACGATTGAGATAGCCACGCGCAATACCAATGCCTGCAATATGTAATTCCCCTGTTTCCCCAATGGCTACAGGCTGATTTTCTTGATCTAAAATATAAAGTTGTAAATTCGCAATAGGTTTACCAATTGATACAGTGTGACCTTGTTCATCCGCTTGGCATTGCCAAAAACTAACATCAACTGCCGCTTCAGTAGGCCCATAAAGATTATGCAATTCTACATTGGAAAACTGTTTGAAAAATTGATTCTGTAATTCAACTAACAGGGCTTCTCCACTACAAAATATCCGTTTTAAATTTTCACAAAGTTGTAATTTTGCGGTTTGCAAGAAAATTCTTAGCATTGAAGGTACAAAATGCAATGTAGTAATTTTTTGTTGTGCAATAAGCTGGGCTAAATAATGCGGGTCTTGATGACCTTTAGGTTTCGCCATGACCAGTTGTGCACCTGTCATTAATGGCCAGAAAAATTCCCATACAGAGACATCAAAGCTAAAAGGCGTTTTTTGTAATACGCTATCATATTCAGTAAGTTGATAAGCCTCTTGCATCCATAATAAACGATTGCTGATCGCCAAATGGGTATTCATTGCGCCTTTAGGATTGCCTGTTGAACCCGAGGTATAAATCACATAAGCCAAGTGATCTAGCTCAATATTTAAATTTAAATTTTCTACTGCATTATTTTTAACATCTATTTTATTTAGATCAATATGTTGAGCATTGTTATTAGGTAAGCTTAAATGAGTTTGAGTCAATATAATGGAAATTTGTGCATCATCCAACATAAAAGACAATCTTTGCTGTGGATAATCGGGGTCTAAAGGCAAATAAGCCGCCCCAGCTTTTAAAATAGCCAATAAACCAACCACCATTTCTAGCGAACGCTCGGCACAGATTCCCACCACAGATTCAGTAGCAACACCCAGTGAAATCAGATGACGTGCCAATTGATTTGCCTGTCGGTTAAGTTCCATATATGTCAGATTTTGGTCATGGATACGCACCGCTATGGCATTAGGTGTGCGTTGTACCTGCGATTCAATTAATTGATGCAAGCATTGATATGGATAGGTTTTAGCTGTGTGATTCCAGCTTTCAATCCTTTGGTGCTGTTCTTGGATTAACATGGATTAAAATCGAGTCAGAAAGAATATTATGCTTATTGTACCCCAAAACAATTGCCAATTATCAGCCAACAGAGAACAATTATTAATGCACAATATATTAGTAATTGATAATATTGATATTTAGTCTATTTTATAGCCTTGCAAGGCTGCTCCTAGGATGGGTAAACATTGCGCTTGCTGAGCAGGGGTAAGATGATACTTGCAAATAAAAAGTTTAGTTAAATCCAAAGGTTGTACCGTAACACCTGTCAAATAATAAGCCAGATATTGTTGAACATAAGGTAAATATATTGGCAGTGGTGCAATGGATAAATATTTAATTGCAGGACAAGAAAAATGTCTCTTATAGTAACTGAGGGCTTGTTGAATATGTCGTAACAAAATCTTTATCATTTTAATTCGTTCATTTTTATCTGGTGATGCAAGGTCTTGTAAACTAATATCAATTCGGTGTGAAATATACAATTTCCCTTGTAAGGTGAGATTGAGAATACAATGTGTTTCAGCAAAATATAGCATCCCCATACCCAGTTCATCTTCTGCATAAAGTGAAGAAATACGCGCTAATGCCATTTCAGGTACTTCTAATGCCTGTAATTTAAAATTAGCAGCAACAATGTCATCAATTTGGGCTTGTACTAAGGATTTATCTGCCACAGCAGCATAGATCATTTTCACTGTTCCATTATCTTGCAATGGCATATCAAACACGTTGATAATCGCATCATCGGTATGAAAATCAACTTGCTCTTGTACTTGGCTTCTGACGGTTGCGTGTAAAGCTGTCTTAGATACGTCAGGTGCTTTGAGCAATAATAGCTGATAGCTCCCTGGACGCATGACGCTAATACAATCATTTTTTTTAATTGCATATTGACGGGTAAAGTCAGCTAAAATGCGTCGAACATTGTCACCTTGCTGCACTGCGTAAACATCTAAAATAGGACTACTACCTTTTGTCCACAACACTTTTATTAAACAAACTTGTCCATAATGTACGCCAACGCCTAGCTGGCTTTGGGTATATGTTTGATAGGGTTTAGTACGTAAATGAATGCCCATGCGCCTTACTCAAATAAAATCGTTTTATTTGAGTTTGGCAATATATATACCATCTTGTAATTTATAGGGTTAAATTATTGTTTTAAAATTAAATTTTTCTTGTTTTAAACTGGAAATAAGATGCTGTTTAAGAAAATATTGGTGTTGTAAATAATAGCTATTTAAGCAATTAACTCATAAATAGGAAAAATGAAATTTTAGTGTTATTTTAATAAATTTTATATTTAAAGCATGAGTAGAGGAAAGGATTGAGTGAAATTTCAATAAATACAATAGTTTATTTTTGACATTATAGTAAAT
>JADGDW010000277.1 GCA_016744725.1 Candidatus Albibeggiatoa sp. nov. BB20
AGACAGACATTATCTAAGATTTTTGATAGCCGACTTGCGATTAATATCTAACTTATGACTGTTAGCCCCTCAAAAGCTGGCAGTCTTAATACTTAGTATAAAGTTAAAGAAAATCGCGCTCTTAAAAAACATCGTTTAGGAGACTTTATTATGAAAATGGTAACAGCCGTTATTAAACCGTTTAAACTGGATGATGTCCGCGAAGCATTATCAGAAATTGGTATCCAAGGCATTACCGTGACTGAAGTTAAAGGCTTTGGTCGTCAAAAAGGCCACACAGAGTTATATCGTGGTGCTGAATATGTAGTGGATTTTTTACCGAAAATTAAAATTGAAGCCGCCGTCAGTGCTGATATTGTCGATCATGCAATCGAAGCGATTAGCAAAGCCGCTAATACAGGCAAAATTGGTGATGGCAAGATTTTCGTGTCTGAGTTAGAGAAAGTAGTACGAATCCGTACTGGCGAAACAGATAGGGAAGCACTTTAGGATTTTCTGTTTTTGGTTAAATTTTAAGGTTGTAGCTGTTTCCCAACAAGTAAATGATTAAACATTGAAGTGTACATCGTTTAGGAGAGATTCATGGAAACAAGTTACGCCTTAAATACTTTTTACCTGCTTATCTCAGGCGCATTAGTCATGTTAATGGCTCTGGGCTTTTCAATGCTAGAAGCGGGTTTAGTGCGTTCTAAGAATACCGTTGAAATTCTAACCAAAAATATCACCCTATATGCCATTGCGTGCATTATGTACATGCTGGTTGGTTATGACCTGATGTACAGTTCTCCCGAAGCGGGCATTATTCCCTCAATCACTACTTTATTTGGTTTTATGTCTATGACCGCCAGTGATGATTATTCAATGGCTGCGGTCAATGCAGGCGAAGCTAATTATGCCAAAGCAGCTGATTTCTTTTTCCAAGTGGTTTTTGTTGCAACTGCAATGTCTGTGGTTTCTGGCGCAATTGCTGAACGGATGAAATTATGGTCATTCATATTGTTTGCAGTCGTCATGACTGGCGTGATTTACCCTATTCAAGGTTATTGGAAATGGGGTGGCGGTTTTTTAAATAGTTTAGGCTTCTTGGATTTCGCAGGTTCTGGTGTGGTTCATTTAGCAGGTGCAACCGCAGCATTAACAGGGGTGATGTTATTAGGTCCACGTTTGCATAAATTTAGTGCTGATGGGCATATTAATGCCATTCCGGGTGCTAACTTGCCACTTGCAACACTGGGCACATTTTTATTGTGGTTTGGTTGGTTTGGGTTTAATGGTGGCTCTCAATTGATTACATCAACGGTAATGAATGCGAATACAGTCGCTATGATTTTTGTTAATACCAACATGGCTGCAACAGGCGGGTTGGTAGCCGCAACAATTATGTCTCGGTTTTTATTTGGAAAAGCTGATTTGACTATGATTTTAAACGGTGCATTAGCAGGCTTAGTGGCCATTACCGCAGAACCTTCTACACCCTCACCTTTAATTGCAACAATGATTGGCAGTATTGGTGGGATTTTAGTTATATTTTCTATTTTAAGTTTAGATAAATTGCGCTTAGATGATCCTGTTGGGGCAATTTCAGTACATGGTGTCGTTGGTATTTGGGGCTTATTAGCCGTGCCACTTACAAACCCTAACAGCAGCTTTAAAGCTCAATTAATTGGTATTGCAGTAATTTTTAGTTGGGTATTTGCCACCAGTTTTATAACTTGGTTTGTGATTAAATCGGTTGTTGGTTTGCGGGTTTCTGAAGAAGAAGAATATGAAGGCTTGGATTTAAGCGAATGCGGAATGGAGGCATATCCCGAATTTGTGAAACGTTAAGGAAATGAATCTATTGTTAAAAACAACATCTTCGCTATTATCAACATTTAATTGGCGAAGATATTGTTTAATCATAAAATGATACTAATCAATTATTACGCTTCTTGGTAAACACCACGTTCTACCAAATAATCTAACACTTGTTTTGCACAATCTTCTAAACTTGAAGAACTTGTACTCACTGTTAACTCTGGATTTTCTGGCTCTTCATAAGGAGATGAAATACCTGTAAATTCAGGAATTGCGCCAGAACGGGCTTTTTTGTATAAACCTTTTACATCACGATCTTCACATACTTCGAGCGGACACTCACAGTAAATTTCTACAAAATCATCTGGAGCTAAGCTACGAACTTTGTCACGATCAGCTTTGAAAGGAGAAATAAATGCAGTTAATACAATCACGCCTGCTTCAACGAATAATTTAGACACTTCACCCACACGTCGAATATTTTCTTCACGATCTTTGTCAGAAAAGCCTAAATCACCACATAAACCATGTCTTACATTATCACCATCTAATACGAATGTGTGATAACCACGTTGGTATAATTCTTCTTCAACAGCATGAGCTAAAGTAGACTTGCCTGCACCAGATAAACCTGTAAACCACAAAATTACACTTTTATGTTTACTCAACTCTGCCCGTCTTTCACGAGTCACAGTTGCATTATGCCATACAGTATTTGTACTTTTCATTATTGCCATGCGATTAACCCTAAGTGCTTAAAAAGTGATTATAAAAGAAAATTATACCCGCAAAGCTTAGCAGGGTTTACAAAAGAAAACAATGTTTTCATAGCTGTCATAATAACCTTAAATGTGACTTTATAGCAGATATATTTAAGCTAAAAACCCCATTTTATTAAACAGTATAGGCAAACCGTGATATTGACAAAGAATTTTCC
>JADGDW010000143.1:0-8027 GCA_016744725.1 Candidatus Albibeggiatoa sp. nov. BB20
ATATTTATGATACCGTGTCATTTTTATCAATATAAATCAATTTTTTGTATAAAATATTCATGTGGGGTGGAATAGATGCGCCCCGAATATTAATCAGGTATGGACTCATTATCACGCACCATATTCCACCTTTTCAATACCCAATATCTTTGGTGGAAAACACTGCGCTATTCCACCCTACTAAAGTTCATTTTTATACGAAGTTCAATATAGCTAACAGGACTGCCAATCCTAACACATAAAAAGGAATTAACTCTCGCTCAAACCCATAACAATTCCCTAATTTAACAGGAGTTTAACTTTGTTGATTCATTTAGCATTTCCCTTTTTTTCCTCTCTCCTACTTGGCTTTATCCATTCATAAATTGAAAAGATGATTGATAGGCTTTAAGATGGTGACTTAAAGCTTCTTATTATAGGAAAATCTAATTTTTTTATAGGTTTATAATATAATTTTATAATTTAGAATGAGTGGCTTTTATGAACTTCCGTTATGCTTAATGCGGGATACTGTAGAACTTAACTCATAGCTAAGTTTGAATTATATCTAAAAATTATACATAATTAGCCTTGTGATAAAAAAGGGAATTTAGCTGAGAAAGCCTACATTAAAATTTCAAACGCCTATAAAAATCAGATAATTGGCGTTATAGAATGTGCCCAATAAGCTAAAATCAATATAAAGCACACATTTTTGGAGGGGAGAGAGATGAGACATAATAATAGGATAGTCTATTTCCTGATGGGACTGATGAGTTGCAGCTTTGTGCTATGTAGTTGCAAGCCATCTGAACCCGCAATATCAGAACAAGATACCGTTCGCCCAGTGCGCTATCAGCAAGTATTTAGTAAAGGTGGTATTGGACAGGCACGAAGTTTTGCAGGTCTGTCACAAACTGGGATTGAAATTAAACTGGGCTTCCAAGTCGCAGGCATAGTGGATAAGATTCTTGTGAAAACAGGCGATAGAGTCCGCACCAAACAAATGCTTGCAATATTGGAAACAACTAAATATCAGCGATCTTTGCAAAAAATGGAAGATTCCTTAGCTGAGTCACAAAAACTAGCACAAGATGCCCGCAAACATTATGACCAAGTGCGCCAGCTGTATGACCAAGATATGAATTTGCAAGATGATTTAGATATTGCACGTAATTTTGCTGAACAAGCGCGTAATGATGTTCGTTTAGCGAGTAAAGAGCTTGAAACAGCTAGAACCAACCACACCCACACCCGTTTATTATCTCCACAAGTTTGTCAAATAAAAAAGGTTTTAATTGAAGTTAATCAAAGGGTCACTGTTGGAGAACCTGCATTCACTATCGTGTGTGGTGAACAAATTCAAGTACAAGTCGCAATGTCTATTAATTTACTACCAGATATACAACAAGGTCATCAAGTTAAGGTCTTTTTTGAAGCGATTCATCAACGCCCATTCACAGGTAAAGTGGTAGACATTGCTGATGAGCCAATTGGACAAACTCAACGTTACTCTATCATGATACAACTGAAAGAGTCAGACAAGCGTTTACGTCCGAATCTGGCCGCTGAAGTTGAATTTCAGTTAAATATGCCAAATAAACGACCTGTTATTTTAGTACCAACCATTGCAGTCGGTGAAGATGGCATAGGCCGTTTTGTCTATGTGGTTGAAAAAGTAACTGATGATGGTTTAGGGGTTGTGCATCGGCGTGAGATTGAAATTGGTCGTTTGACTGAAGAGGGTTTAGAAGTGTTATCAGGTTTACAAAGCGGTGAACGGGTTGTGACTGCAGGTTTTAGCCAATTGAAAGAAGGTTTGACGGTGCGTTTTCCAGAACAAGGCAATCACTATCATTCTGAAACAGGTCATTTATCACACACTATTTACCTCATTCTTGCCCACGCAGGAGACGAAGCGTCGTGAATTTTAGTCAATCAGCGGTCAAACACAGTCGACTCAGCATCGTTTTAGTGCTGAGTTTACTGATTTGGGGCAGCTATGCGTACTTGCAATTAGCACGTGATGTTGCCCCACATTTTTCATTGCGTACGATTCAAATTGTGACACAATTGCCTTATGCTAATCCACAACAAGTCGAAAACTTTGTAAGCAAGCCACTAGAACAGCTTTTGCAAAAAATGTCGATTGTCGATTTTGTCACCAGTGAATCTAGCAATAATACCTCTTTTATTTCAGTGCATTTAAAACCTAAAATCATGTCTGATCGTCTATGGCAGGAATTACATTTTGCTATGGCTGAAGTGAAGCACCTGTTGCCAATCAATGCAATAGGGCCTTTTATTCACGATGAAGGGGATTTATTTGGGATTGTGTTAGGCGTAACAGCTGAAGGATTTTCTGACCAAGAAGTACAAGATATTACTCAAGAAGTACAGCAACACTTACAATTATTAACCGAAGTCAATGAAGTCAAAATGTACGGTGCACAAAAGCCAGCGATTTTAATTGAATATGATCCGAAACAATTGGCTCTGTGGCAACTGACACCCGAAGACCTTAACCAAGCATTACAACAGCAACAAATTGAATTTGATGAGTTAACTTTAGATATTGACCAAGAAAAAGTAAAGCTAGAAATCAGGCAACCTGATACTGCCATTGAAGCCTTAGAACAAATCGTAATTTCTGCACCAGAGCAAAGTATTTTCCTACATCAAGTTGCTAACATTTCTCAAACATTTTCCCTTAATCATTTAAAAGTTCATGCAACGGGTAAAAATGCCACTGTTTTAGCAGTTTCAATGCGCCAAGATGGCAATTTAACCAAAATCAGTCGTCAAGTACGTGAGCTATTGCAAGATTTAAAAGCCCGTTATCCCATCGGTTTAGATTTTCAAATGATTACCTGTCAGCCAAAGCAAGTTGAAAAAGTATTAAATAAATATTTACAACCATTGGCTATTTCCTTAGTTGTCGTTGCCGTATTATTTTTATTGGTTTTAGGGCTACGGATGGGCTTCATTGTTTCTTTGCTGATTCCTTTAACATTGGCAGTCATTTTTGTAGGTTTATGGTCATTAGGCCTACAGCTAGATAAAATCACTATTATTGCTATATTTATTTCTTTAGTGCCTATTACCTATCATGGTGTTGTGGTGGCTGATGCGATGAAGATTGCCATGCAACAAGGTGATGATCCGATTGCTGCATTGAAAACTCTACAAAATCCTGCACTGATTGGCGTTTTGGTCGTAACCAGTATATTCATGCCAATTTTATTGGGTAAATCTGCAACGCTAGAATATGTTTCCCCCTTATTTATCGTGATTTTACTAGGTTTATTAGGTAGTTATGTTTTAGCATTTAGCATTATTCCCTTGTGGGTCATGCAATTTGTAGACGTAACCGAAAAACCTCATAAAGTCCAATTTGATAGTTATTACCATGAACAATACCAGCATCTTTTATTTGGCTTTTTGCACCATAGACGATTGACAAGCTTGCTCTTTATTTTAAGTATCTTGGCCATTTTTTATAGCGCACAATTCTTGCGCTCAGGTTTTTTACCTGATTCACAATGTCCTTATTTTAAAGTGGAGTTGGAATTACCACCCACCACCCCATTAGAAAAAACAGGACAGATTGTACAAAAAATTGAAGGCTTTTTACAAAATCATGCCGATAAAACGTCACAAGATACAAAAAATAATTTTGTGACCCATTGGGTTAGTTATATTGGTGGTGGTGGGCCTCGTTTTATATTGCAACATATTCCGCAATCAACCCATTCTAACCATGCTTTACTGGTTATCCATGTCAATGATGAACACATAATTGATCCATTTACCGCTAAATTGGAACATTTTGTTTATTCTCAATTTCCTGATGTGGGTTTGAGAATCCAAAAAATTGCTCATGGCGTGCCTGTGAAACATCCTGTCGAAATTCGTTTAACCAGTAGTGATGAAAAATTATTGCTCAATATCAGCCAAGCTACTGTTGAAAAATTAGCCAAAGTGGCAGGAACAAAAAATGTAACCACAGACTGGGGCAATAAAGTTAAAAAATTATTGATTAAACCTGATGCACAGCGGATGCAGCAATTTGGTGTGACTCATCATGCCTTAGTGACTGCGTTGCAAAGTGGGTTTGCAGGAATAGATGTAGCTCAATATCAAACCATGCAACAGCGTATTTCTGTAGTTTTACATGAACAATCAGAACGATTACAGAATATTAAACGTTTAGAAAATTTATTAGTTTATGCAAATACAGTGCAGCAGTATATTCGTTTAAAACAGGTTGTAGAAATTGAATTAGTTTGGGAATATCCAAAACGGGTGCGTCGTGATGGTTGGTATACAGTAACGATTGGAGCAGATGTGCGGCACTATACCCATGCTTTCAGTGTTGTGCGTAACATGCAAGAATGGTTATTACAGCAAGATTGGCGTGGACCTTATCAATATCATTTTGGTGGCCAATACGAGCTGGCGGTACAGTCTTATCAAGCGGTTCAGCCTTATCTCGCCTTAAGTGGTTTTATCATTTTGGCTTTGCTGGCATTTCAGTTTAATTCATTGCGCAATATCATCGTAGCTTTGATCGCAGTACCCTTTATGAGCATTGGGGTTTTAGCAGGTTTATGGGCAGTGAATGGGACGATTGATTTGATGTTTGTATTGGGTTGTTTGATTATTGGGGCATTTAGTGTCCAGCAATCCATGTTGTGGTTAACCCGCAAATTGCCGAATGCCAATAAATATGAGCTATTACTTAGTAGTTCACAATATCACTTTAGAGCCATGTCACCTGTGATTTTAATCAGCTTATTTGCCTTGTTACCAATGTGGTTAATAGATTGTCCATTATTAAAAGGTTTGTTAGCCGCGTTAACTTTTGGTCTGTTATTCCTATCGGTTGTGAGCTTTATCATTTTGCCTGTGCTTTATGGATTATTATTTGGTTTGAGCTTTAATGATTATTCAAAAGCCAGCAAAAACAAGTTGAAACAAGCTTTGAGTAATGATGAATTATGATAAAGTACGGTGCTATGTTTTATTTTAGTTAAGCAATATTAAGCTTGTAGGCGTGCAAATGAGTGTTTGTCGCAGTAGAATAATCTGTATTTCTGCAAGCTGATATGTCCATTTGATACTATTTCGTGTCACCATATTTAAGCATTTGCATCAACAGCAGGTCGTCCTGAGCAATTTAAAAACGGTTCATGTTTATAGGTAGGCGACCAATTCTAAAGGAATCCAAACTTGTATGATTGCTTTTAACGAAGTGACAAAGCGTTATCCTAATGGTTATGAGGCATTGCGCAGGGTGAATTTCAATATTGAGCATGGGGAAATGGTCTTTTTAACGGGACATTCAGGTGCAGGTAAAAGTACCTTATTACGCTTGATTGCTTTGATCGAACGCAGTACGCAAGGGCAAATTATTATTAATGGCCAACATTTAGCGCGTTTGAGTGCGTCAAAAATTCCTTATTTGCGGCGTAACATCGGCGTGACATTTCAAGATCATCATTTATTAACTGATAGAACGGTGTTTGACAATGTTGCATTGCCTCTTGTGATCGCAGGTTATCGTCCTCAAGAAATTCGGCGGCGGGTTCGAGCCGCATTGGACAAAGTGGGATTATTAAATAAAGAAAAAAACTATCCGATTACTTTATCAGGCGGACAACAACAACGGGTTGGGATTGCACGTGCCGTTGTGAATAAACCCCCTATTTTGCTAGCGGATGAGCCAACAGGAAATCTTGATCCCACTTTAGCCAAAGAAATCATGCAATTGTTCGCACAATTTAATCAAGTTGGGGTCACGGTATTGATTGCGTCTCATGCTTTAGGTTTGATTAAGTCTTTGAATTGCCGTACTTTGATTTTGCAGCAAGGCGAGTTATTCATGTAAGTTGGATAAGTTGAAATGGAATTCGTAGGATGGATAAGCGATAGCGTCATCCGTCATTTTGGGAAATTGCACCAAAATAAATATGCAGCCCCAAACATGGATGAGTTCGTAAGACGGATAAGCGATAGTAATATCATCCGTCATTTTGGGAAGTTGCACCACACTGAATTATTTGATGTTATTTCGGTGGATGACGCTGCGCTTATCCACCCTACGTGCCACGTGCTATTTAATGTTCACGAGTTGCAAAAAACCGAACATCTGGCCAGCGTTCTTGGGCTAAACTCAAGTTAACCCGCGTTGGCGCGATAAAAGTCAAATTATTAGCTACATCCAATGCTAAATTATTAAAGGCTTTTTTCTTAAACTCTTCAAACAATTTTTCATCTTCAGACTCAACCCAACGTGCTGTGGCTACTTGTACATTTTCAAAGTCACACTCTACGTTATACTCATTTTTGAGTCGCCATTTCACCACATCAAACTGCAATATACCCACCGCACCTAAGATTAAATCATTGCTGTTCAACGGTCTGAATAATTGGGTTGCCCCTTCTTCACACAATTGAGTTAAGCCTTTTAGCAACGCTTTCATGCGTAATGGGTCTCTTAGTCGTGCACGGCGGAAAATTTCAGGGGCAAAATGTGGAATACCTGTAAATTTCAACACTTCACCTTGCGTAAATGTATCGCCGATTTGAATAGTGCCATGGTTATGTAAGCCGATAATATCACCGGGGTAGGCTTCTTCGGTGTGTTCACGTTCACCCGCCATAAAGGTCATGGCATTGGCAATTTGTACATCACGGTTGATGCGGACATGGCGCATTTTCATATTTTTATTGTATTTGCCAGAACAAACTCTTAAGAATGCAATGCGATCGCGGTGAGCGGGATCCATATTGGCTTGAATTTTAAATATGAATCCTGAGAATTTATCTTCTTTAGGTTCAATTTCACGGTCAATTGTAGAGCGGGTTTGCGGCTGTGGAGCATATTCACAAAAGCTGTCGAGTAAGGCTTTGACCCCGAAATTATTGATGGCTGAACCGAAATAAACAGGGGTTAACTTTCCTGCTAAAAATCCATCTAAATCAAATTTATGGCTTGCACCAAGTACCAATTCAATTTCTTCTTCTAGTTCTTCAATCTGACTTTCACCAAGTGCAGCGCGTAAACTTTCATCTTGTAAACTTTCAAAACGTTGGCCTTCTGCTGCAATGGCGTTGCTTTTCCCTGGCTCGAACAAAGTGATGCTGCCATCTTCAACGCTGTAAATGCCTTTAAATCTTTTACCCATACCAATTGGCCATGTCATAGGCGCACATTGAATTTTTAATACGTCTTCAATTTCGTCTAGCACTTCGATAGGATCGCGGCCTTCACGATCTAGTTTATTGATAAAGGTGATAATTGGTGTATGGCGCAAACGGCATACATCAAGTAATTTGATCGTGCGTTCTTCTACACCTTTGGCTATGTCAATCACCATTAATGCGGAATCCACAGCAGTGAGAGTACGATAGGTATCCTCTGAGAAGTCTTCATGTCCGGGGGTATCAAGGAGGTTAATGGTTTTGTCGCCGTAAGGAAATTGCATGACTGAGGAGGTTACAGAGATACCACGTTGTTTTTCTAATTCCATCCAATCAGAGGTTGCATGACGACTGGCTTTACGGCCTTTTACCGTACCTGCCATTTGAATTGCACCGCCGAATAATAATAATTTTTCAGTGAGGGTGGTTTTACCCGCGTCAGGATGCGAGATGATGGCAAAGGTTCGTCGTTTATCGATTTCCTCAATCAAGGTACTCATGCTAGGTTTCGCTTGTCAGTTATCAGTAAGTCATTATCAGTAAATAGTAAGTCAAATGGTTATTTGTATTTCTGATAAAAAGGGCGTGTATTCTAGCGTAAAAATCTATTTGATGTGACTTTTCTTTAAAATAGTCAATGAGTCATAATGGATTGAACCGAAGGATTACTCCTGTTTTTACACTCAGCTTTAACCTATTGTGCTTGCATGTCTCAGTTCATATTTTAAAAGTTATAATTCGAGTATAAAAAATCCTGTCCACCCTTCAACCCATTTAATCTTGTTCCAACCCCTCAAAATAGCTATGAATGTCTAACAAGCATTCCTCCAGTTTTCTAACGC